>JAAWPV010000053.1 GCA_022800215.1 Oscillospiraceae bacterium
GGTCCACCCGTTCCCATCCCGAACACGGAAGTTAAGCTCGTTCCTGCCGACAATACTTGTCTGGTGACGGACTGGTAAGATAGGTGACGCCAACACAAAAACGGACTGGTTTCTACCAGTCCGTTTTTCTTATATCGGAGAGGAAGTGACATGATGGAAAGTAAGATCCTTATTGTGGATGGCAGCAATTTGTTGTTTCAAATGTTTTTTGGTATGCCGGCCCGAATTTATAATAATGATGGCATAGGTATCTGGGGCGTACTGGGTTTTATAGGCGCGCTGTTGAAAATCATCCGGCAGATAGCGCCTACCCATATGGTCGTACTTTTCGATGGGGAAAACGACAACGAGCGTCTTGCCATAGATAAGAACTATAAAAGCAACCGCCCTGATTACAGCCAATTCCCCGCAGAAGAAAATCCCTATTCCCAGCTTCCTTACATTCAAAGGGCCCTGCGGCATATGGGAATCCCGTATGCTGAGACGACCGACTGTGAAGTGGACGATTGGGTAGCGGGTTACGTGTATCGTTATCGGGAGCATCATAAACTGGTCATCTCTTCCTTTGACAGTGACTTTTTTCAGCTTATCCATGAAAACGTATCTGTTCTGCGCTATCGAGGGAAAAACTCCTACTTTTGTGACGTTTCCTATTTAAGGGAGCGGTTTGGCATTTGTCCCGAACAATATGCCGCTTTTAAGTCTTTGCTAGGAGATACCGCTGACAATATCAAAGGTGTGGATGGAGTGGGACCCAAGAGGGCCGCTGCTCTGCTGCATATGTTTGGCAGCCTGGAGGGTATCCTTACCAATGTGGAAAAAATCAACAGTCCATCCGTCAAATCCGTGATTCAGGAAAATAGGGAGAGGCTGCGCCGGAACTATCGCCTCATTAAGCTGGAAGGTGGAGCGGCACTTCCTTTTCCATTAGAGGAAATGGCGGTTTCCGAAATTGAAATGACGACGATGGAGGTCATGCGGGGCATTGGGTTGAGCCGATGAGAAATATATAATATGAAAAGACTCTTATTAAGTGAAAGGCTTAGCATCGAAACGAGGAAAGTCGAGAAACCTGTCAACTTGGCTTGTCAAAAAGACCGGATTCCTTTATAATATCAAAACAGTATTTAAGTGGGAGGGCATTGCCGTGAAGAAACCGACTATCGGGATCATTCCCCTGGTAGATATTGGAAGAGAAAGCTACTGGATGCTACCCGGATATATGGAAGGTATCATTGAGGCCGGGGGCCTGCCTGTCATGCTGCCTCTTACCTCAGACCAGGAACTTTTGAAGCAGCTGGCAGAAGAGTACGACGCATTCCTTTTTACCGGCGGCCACGATTTGGAGCCTGTCCTTTATGGAGAGGAGAACGGCGGCCTTTGCGGCGAGCTTTGTCCCCAGCGGGATAAGATGGAGGGCATTTTGTTCCCACTGATTTATGAGTTGGATAAACCTGCCCTGGGCATCTGCCGGGGGCTGCAATTTTTTAATGTGGCCCTGGGCGGTACATTATATCAGGACATTCCCCAGCAGTTTCCCACCACAGTGAACCACCACCAGGACCCGCCCTATGACCAGCCTATCCATGAGGTGGCCTTGACCGGGGGAACGCCCTTACAGACCATTCTGGGCTGCGGCTCTATTGGGGTGAATAGCTGCCACCATCAGGGGATCAAGGATCTTGCACCTGGACTGAAAGCTATGGCTCATGCCGCTGATGGGCTGGTGGAGGCTGTCTATGCGCCCGATAAAAAGTGCATCTGGGCTGTTCAGTGGCACCCGGAGTTCTCCCATCAGGTGGACCAAAACAGCCGGAGACTCTTCAAAGCCTTTGTGGATGTTGTGGTAGACGGGGCTGCACACTCACCGGTGAGGAACAGATCCTTAATGAGTGGTTGAAAGAATTGGAAATGAAGAAGGAAAAAGAATGAAATCATCTGAGATTTTATTGACGGCTTTCCAAGATACCTCTGCCGAACAGTTGGTGAAGGGAGTCAAAGGCTGCCAACCCCTTCTTTTACCCAGCGACAAGATCAAGGATTCTGTGTTGTTGATTTCAGCGATTGATGCGTCAAAAGTGTCATATATTTTTGCCTTCGGCCAAAAACCGAATATCAAGGATAAAGTCTATATTGAAAGAACTGCGCGGGAGGGAGAAAAAACGTTCCAAACCGGTGGAGATCCGGAGAGAATGAAGCTGCTGCTGGAAAGCTATGGCATAGCGGCGCAGCTTTCAGACAATGCGGGAACCTCTTATTGCAACCGCTTATATTGGAATGGTTTGCGTCATATCAAGACGCAAGGAATTGCAGCTGAGATGATTTTTCTCCACATACCCTTTCTGAGAAATATATCTGATATTGATTCGTTTCGCAAAGGCATTTTTGCAGCGCTTGAGGATTATATGACAGGTCAATTCTAAAAGTATGGACACTTTTAGAACAATTGGGAGGAGTACAGTGTGGCAGTTACCATCAATATTTATTATACCGGCACCAACGGCAGTGCCCGGAGGTTTGCGGAGGAGATGACAGCCAGCGGCGTGGTGGCCGCCATCCGGAGCGAGGAGGGGAACCTCCGCTACGAATATTTCTTTCCCATGGAGGACCCGGAAACACTGCTGCTCATTGATAGCTGGCGGGATCAGGAGGCCCTTGACGGCCATCATGTCTCCACCGTGATGGCACGGATCGCCAAGCTGCGGGACAAGGACGACCTCCACATGAGGGTGGAACGCTATGTCTCCGACAGGGCAGACTCTGCCGCCGGAGACGAAAAATTCATTCGGAAGTGAGCCTATGCGTTACCAAAACATTCAGAAGGCCGCCTTTCTGGCCCGACCCAACCGGTTCATCGCCCAGGTGGTGATAGATGGTCAAGAATTGACCGTCCATGTGAAAAACACCGGCCGCTGTAAAGAACTGCTGGTGCCCGGCTGCACGGTGTATCTGGAGAAGTCGGATAACCCTGCCCGGAAGACGGCCTACGACCTGGTGGCGGTGGAAAAGGTAAGCCCCAACGGTACTTGCCGGCTCATCAATATGGACTCCCAGGCCCCCAACCGCCTGTTCAAAGAGTGGGCGGAGGCAGGCAGCTTTTGTTCGGATCTCTCCCTCCTGCGGCCTGAGACTACCTGGGGCCATTCCCGGTTTGATTTCTATTGGGAGGCAGGAGGCCGCAAAGGCTTCGTGGAAGTGAAAGGCTGTACCCTGGAGGAGGACAACTGGACCTGGTTCCCCGACGCCCCAACAGAGCGGGGGGTGAAGCACCTGGAAGAGCTGCTGCTGGCCAAACAGGCGGGCTATGAAGCGGCGGTGTGTATCGTCATCCAGATGGCGGGGGTGGATGGCTTTTCTCCTAATGACCGGACCCACCCGGCCTTTGGGGAGGCTCTCCGCAGGGCCGCCGCCGGGGGTGTGGAGGTGCTGGCCTACGAGTGCCGGGTCATCCCCGAAGAGGTGTTTATCACGCGGCCGGTGCCAGTGAAGCTCTAAACAGTACATCAAAGGCTTTTCCCGAGAATTGCGCGGAAAATAGAAGATTGGGACTTCCATTTTTCTACATCTTGTGCTATCATAGGAGCATGAAAGGCATATAAGCCTTTTGGCTTGTTCATGGACAAGCCAAAGAAAAAGCCCAAGAAAATGAAAGGAGTCAGAAGCATGAAGAAGTTTCTTTCCCTGGCACTGGCTTTCGTCATGACCCTCTCTCTGGCCGCTCCCGCCCTGGCCGCAGAGAAGGAGGACGAGGCCATTACGATCCTCTACACCAACGATGTGCACAGCTATGTCAGCAAGGACCTGACCTACTCCCGGATCGCCGCTTACAAAGCGTCTCTGGACAATGTGCTGCTGGTGGATGCCGGCGACAATGTCCAAGGGACCGTCTACGGAGCCGACGATAAGGGTGAGAGCATTGTAAAACTGATGAATGCCGCGGGCTATGACGCAGCTACCTTGGGCAACCATGAGTTTGATTACACCATGGCCGGCACCCAAAACGTGATCGAGTGGGCGAAGTACCCTTACCTTTCCTGCAATCTCTATCATGAGGGAGAGTTAATGCTGGAGCCCTACAAGGTCTTTGAAGTGGGCGGCAAGAAGGTGGCTCTGGTGGGTATCACCACCCCGGAGTCCATTACCAAGTCCACTCCCAAATATTTCATGGATGATGAGGGCAACTTCGTCTATTCCATTGCCGGCGGCGAGGACGGCACTGCCCTCTATACCGCTGTCCAGACGGCTATTGATGCTGCTGCCAAGGAGGCTGATGTGGTCATTGCCCTGGGCCACCTGGGTATTGATGAGGCTTCCGAACCCTGGACCAGCCGGAACGTGATCGCCAACACCACCGGACTTTCCGCTTTCATCGACGGCCACTCCCACAGCGAGATCCCCATGGAGGAAGTGACGGATAAGGCAGGTAGAACCGTTATCCTTTCCCAGACGGGTACCGGCCTTGAGAATGTGGGTCGTATGAGCATCGCCGCTGATGGAACTGTAAAAACTGAACTTCTCACCGCTGAGGATCTGGCGGATTTCACTCCTGACGCGGAAGTGAAGGCTCTGGAGGAGGCCTTGGTGGCCGCTGTGGACGCCAAGCTGGATCAGATCATCGGTGCAACCAAGGTTAATCTGAACATTAACGGCACAGACGGAAAGCGCTCTGTCCGCAAGGAAGAGACCAACATCGGCAACTTCTGCCAGGATGCCTACCTCTATGTAGCGGGTCAAATGGGCTTTGAGGTGGACGTAGCTTTTAACACCGGCGGTGGTATTCGTGCCACCATTCCTGCCGGTGAGATCACGACCAAGATGGTGAAGACAGTCTATCCCTGGGACGGCGAGGTGGTGGTCAAGGACATCACCGGTCAGGAACTGCTGGACGCGCTGGAGTGGGGCTGCCGCACCGCCAACGTGGAGAACACCAACGAGGTGGGCGGATTCCCCAATGTGGCCAACATCAAATTTGACGTGAACCTGGCGGTGGAGTCCACGGTCCAGCAGGATGAAACCGGCATGTGGGCTGGTGCTCCCACTGGGGAATACCGGGTCCGCAACGTCCGGGTGAAGAACCGGACCACCGGCGAGTATGAGCCTTTGGATCTCAACAAGACCTACACCGCCGTCAGCGGCGTGTACATTCTGGACCAGATGGGCGACGGCTATGCCATGTTCAAGGGGACCAAGCCCTCTGCCTTCCTGGCCGCCGACTATGTAACGCTGGTGGAGTATATCAAGTCCTTCCCTGTGGACAAAGAGACTGGTCTTCCCACCATTGGCGAGGGTATGGGCTACGACGAGTTTGTCCACACCGGCCGGATTAACTACTTCAACCATCCTGCCGACCTGGATGAGAACGAGTGGTGGTATGAGGTCGCTGTCTGGGCTCTGGACAATAAGGTGATGAAGGGCACCGACAAGGGCTTTGAGGCTGAGACCTTCCTCACTGAGGCTTCCGTCCTCCAGACCCTTTACAACCTGGAGGGTCAGCCTGAGGCTGCCAAGGAAACCGCTGAGTGGTTCACCAACGCTGTGAATTGGGCTACTGAGAACGGCATCGTTGCTGATTTTGAGGAGGACTCCGTCATCAACCGCGGTCAGGTCAAGGAGCTTCTTGAGAAGTACTGCGAGCTGAAGGACGTCAACGCTGACAGCCTGATGCAGGGCAATGAGAACGGCGACATGATGCTGGACAAGGAGCTGACCCGGGCTGAGTTCGCTCAGATCCTGGTGAACCTGTCCGCCATCCCCATGGCCCAGTAAGATACCGCTATCATCATTTTGGAGCGGTCCGGCATTGCCGGACCGCTCCTTTTTGTGCAAAACAGAAAACCTGTCTCAAAGGGACGTTTACGGGACTGAAAGCCCTGAAAAATAAAGAAAAACTGCTTGACTTCTATCCTTTGGTATGGTAAAATATCAACCTGTGTGGAATGCCTGTGGGGTTATTCTGCCCATTTTGGAAAGGGAGGGGTCAGGATGCTGCGTGAACTCACCACCGCTCCCAAGGTAGTGGGGGCCAAACAGGTTCGCCGGTCCCTGGAGTCGGGCAAAGCGCGGACCGTGTTTCTGGCCGCCGATGCTGATCCAAATGTCACCGGACCCATCGCCGCACTCTGTGAGGAGAAAGGCGTGGCCATTGTCACCGACTGCTCCATGAAGGAGCTGGGCGCCGCCTGCGGGATTTCGGTCCCCGCCGCCGTGGCCGCCCTTATAAACGGGTAGAGCGCATCCTTGGTAAGGATGAGGTCCCCACTGATTCGATTTTAGCGGAAAAGAGGATAATTCATCCCATTTCTGTTAAAATATAGAAGTATCAATGAAGAAAGGAGGAAAACTATGCCTACGTTTAACCAGCTCGTTCGCAAGGGCCGCAAGCAGGCGTCCTACAAGTCCAACTCTCCCGCCATGCAGTTCGGCCTGAACACCCTGAAGAACAAGGAGACCGACCTGCCCTCCCCTCAGAAGAGAGGCGTGTGCACCGCCGTTCGTACCTCCACCCCGAAGAAGCCGAACTCCGCTCTGCGGAAGATCGCCCGTGTCAAGCTGACCAACGGCTACGAGGTGACCGCGTACATTCCCGGTGTCGGCCACAACCTGCAGGAGCACTCCGTGGTCATGATCCGCGGCGGCCGTGTCAAGGACCTGCCCGGCGTTCGTTACCACATCATCCGCGGCACCTTGGATACCCAGGGCGTGAATGGCCGTATGCAGGGCCGTTCCAAGTACGGAGCGAAGAAGCCCAAGGCCGGCAAGAAATAATTTTCGCACAGCGAAAATTATTACCTGAAATTGCATTGTGCGTTTGCGCAAGGCAAAAGCCTTGCCCGACGTTTCTGAATATAGAAACCTCGGACAGGCATTGTACGGAGAGCTTTTTGACTGGTTCCCGGTCAAAACTTCGAGTACCTATGATTTCTATTTTATAAGAAGGAGGGAAGTAAAGTGCCCAGAAGAGGTAACGTACCCAAGCGTGAAGTTCTGCCCGATCCTATGTACAATTCGGTCCTGGTGACCAAGCTTGTCAACAGCGTCATGCTGGACGGCAAGAAGGGCGTGGCCCAGAAGGTGGTCTACGGCGCCTTTGATATCATCCAGGAAAAGACCGGCAAGGAGGCCCTGGAGGTCTTCAACGCCGCTCTTGAGAACATCATGCCTTCTCTGGAGGTCAAGGCCCGCCGTGTAGGCGGCGCCACCTACCAGGTGCCCGTGGAAGTCCGGCCCGAGCGGCGGCAGACCCTGGGTCTGCGTTGGCTGACCAGCTTCGCACGGACCCGCGGCGAAAAGACCATGAAGGACCGGCTGGCCGGTGAGATCATGGACGCCGCAAACGGTGTCGGCGGCGCTGTGAAGCGTCGTGAGGACATGCACAAGAATGCCCAGGCCAACCAGGCCTTCGCCCACTACCGCTGGTAAGATAGAGGAGTTTAAGAGATTATGGCGAGAAAAGTATCTTTGCATGATACCCGTAACATTGGTATCATGGCTCACATCGACGCCGGCAAGACGACGACCACCGAGCGTATCCTGTATTACACCGGCGTCAACTACAAGATCGGCGAGACCCATGACGGTACTGCCACCATGGACTGGATGGCCCAGGAGCAGGAGCGTGGTATCACCATCACCTCCGCTGCTACCACCTGTTA
>JAAWPV010000006.1 GCA_022800215.1 Oscillospiraceae bacterium
CCAAAGAGGGGCCGACTGCGGTCGCCCCTCTTTGGAAACTCCCCAGGGCCAAGGGCTCTGTGCCCGGCGGGCGTTACGAAGTAAGCCCGCCGGGCCAATAACCTACCGTTAGGACAGCCCTGGGTGGGTTTCCAAAGGGTAGGGGCCGCAGCCCCTGCCCTTTGGTCGTTGAGAGGGTGGGGTTTGGGGAGGGAGAGAATCGAAACTCTCCCTCCCCGGCGCTTTCGGGGGTGTGGGGGCGCTTTGGCGGCAAAGCGCCCCCATAAAGTCATTTCACATCAGTCCGGCCCAACAGATAGTCCGTTGACACATTAAAATAATCGGCAAAAGCCTTGATAAAAGGCGCTCTTGGGTCTCGTTCGTTGCCCTCATAGCGTTGATAACTAAGCCATGCCACACCCAGTTCCTTGGCAAGGACCTCTTGGGATATCTTTCGCTCTTTACGAAGTTCCCGCATTCGTTGTGCTAAAATTTCCATAGCTCCCCCTTGACATATCCGAACGGAGATGATATATATGGATGATATTTTAACCCGACTTTACTATTTTGTCGATGACTTTCTTCCCACCGTAAAATATCCCAACGACGCAGAGCGGGCATTGGAAGCCACGCTGACCCCGGAGCGCCCCCACAAAGTCATTTAGTGTCAGTCCGACCAATCAAATAGTCGGTCGTCACACCATAGAAATCTGCCATACGCCATAATGCGGTCACACCGGGTTCACGTTCTCCGTACTCATAACGGCAATATGTCCGCAGAGGGATTCCCATACCCTTCGCAATGTCCTCCTGCTTCATATGGCTTTCGTCTCTCAGTTGTTTTAACCGTTCACTCAAAGTCATTTGGTATCAGTCCGTCCCGCTAAGTAGTCCATGCTGACCCCGTAGAAATCTGCCATACGAACCAGTGTGGACATCAAGGGTTCCCGCTCACCGGCCTCATACCGCTGATAGGTTCGGCTTGTGATTCCCACTTCCTTGGCAAGGGCAGCCTGGGAAAGCTTCCGCTCATCCCGCAAGGCTAAAATGCGTTCTGAAAATATCGACATTTCTATTCCTTCCCTCTTGACAACGACTATTTGGTCGTTGTATAATCATAGCATGACGACCGGACGGTCGCAATAACGAGGTGATATTTATGCTCTCTCCCTTAGCCGGTTGGCTGTACTCCTACGCCCTGAACAACCGCTTAGACGGTCATTTTACCGATGGTGAAGAAGAATATTTATCCTGCTTGGTTAACGGCGAGGCCCGTCTGGAACGCTTGCGCGCCATGCTGGACGAAACCGTTCGCAAAGAATTGGACGACTATGTCCGGGACTGGAGCATTGTGGAAAGCTACCACCGGGAATCCCTTTTCTCCGCCGGGCTGGCTATGGGGATGGAGCTGTCACGCTTGGGTTAGCTTCCCCCACAACGACCACGTGTTGGCAGAAGTAATTTCAATATCCTGGAAGGTGCCAATGAGACGCTCATCTCCCGCCTCCACCCGCACCAAGCGGTTGCCGGGGGTCCGGGCGGTGAGGGCGCAGCCCTCCTCGTCGCTCTTGCCGTCGATGAGGCACCGGATGGTTTTGCCCACATACGCGGCGTGCTTCTCCGCCGAGATGACGTTCTGGGCCTCCACCAGGCGCATGAAGTTGGCCTTCTTCTCCTCCATGGGCATGGGGTCGGGCATTTTGGCCCCCGGCGTTCCCTCCCGGGGGGAGTAAATAAAGGTAAAGAGGGCGTCGTAACGGACTTCCTCAATAAGGCTTAAAGTCTCCTCAAACTCCGGGGTGGTCTCCCCGGGGAAGCCCACGATGATGTCGCTGGTGAGGACAATGCCGGGCACCGCCTGGCGGAGCCTTTTCACCTTGTCCAGATAGGTGGCCCTATCGTAATGGCGGTTCATTTCCTTCAGCACCCGGTCATTGCCCGCCTGGACAGGCAGGTGGAAGACCGGGGCGATTTTTTTGCACCGGCCCATCACGTCAAAGAGCTTCTGGGAGGCGTCCTTGGGGTGGCTTGTCATAAAGCGGATGAGGAATTCACCGGGGATGTTATTGATCTGCTCCAGAAGATCGGCAAAGTCCATGTCAAGGCCCAGATCCTTGCCGTAGGAGTTCACGTTCTGGCCCAAAAGGGAGATGTCCTTGTACCCCGCTTCCACCAGCTCTTTCACTTCGCTGAGCACGTCCTCCGGCAGGCGGGAGCGCTCCCGGCCCCGGACGTAGGGCACGATGCAGTAAGTGCAGAAATTGTTGCACCCGTACATGATGGACACCCAGGCCTTCACGTCCCCCTGGCGGACCACGGGGATGCCCTCGGCGATGGAGCCGGGCTCGTCTGTGTACTCAAAGACCCGCTTGCCCTCCACCATGACCCGGTAAAGAAGCTCGGGAAACCGCCACAGGGCATGGGGGCCGAAAACCAGGTTCACGTGGTGGTAGGATTTCCGGATCTTTTCGGCCACCTGGGGCTCCTGGGCCATGCAGCCGCAAAGGCAGATGATCTGCCCCGGATGGCGGCGCTTGGCGTGGATGAGGGCGCCCACGTTGCCCAGCACCCGGTCCTCGGCGTGCTCCCGGATGGCGCAGGTGTTGATGACGATGATGTCCGCTTCGTTTTCGTCGGTGGTGAAGCCGCAGCCCATCTCCCGCAGGTAGCCCCGGATGCGCTCGGAGTCCGCCTCGTTCTGCTGGCAGCCGTAGGTGTCCACATAGGCCAGAGGAGCCTGGGGCAGGGCGGCCAGGCGCTCGGCGATCTGGTCGCAAAATTCCTTCTGCCGGACAATGTCGGCAGGAGAAATGCGGGTGGTTTGTCTTTCCATATCTGGCACGTCCTTCCAAAGGGCACAAAAATTCATTTTAAGAAATTAAGTATATCATTTTTCTGGGAAACTTTCAAGGCGTGGCGGCGGTTTTCTTACAAAAGGACCGGGAGCGAAAGCTCCCGGTCCCCGGTTATGTAGTTGAGGCTGTCACGCTGCGGTTGCTCGCGGCGGCTCTCCGATTCGGGCTGGTCTCTGGGGCCGATGGCCCCATCGCTCGCCCTCACTCCAGTCTATCCGCGCTGCTCACGGCGCCTTCGCGCTTCCTGTAAGGCAACCGAATGGCAAACAGATAATAAAGGATAGACATACCGGCGGCGCAGCCCCAGCCTACGGGGTAGCCCCAGAACACGTTGTCGATGACCGGGTTCACGCTCATGCTGTAAGCCAGGAAGATCTGGCGGCAGACGATGAGGCCGCCGATGCTGGTGAACATGGTGACGATGCTCTTACCAAAGCCCCGGACTGCATTGGAAAAGACCTGGAACAGCGTCTGGAGCCCGTAGAGGGGCAGCATGACCCGGATCATGCCCATGCCGAAGGCCACCGCCGCCGGGT
This sequence comes from Oscillospiraceae bacterium, assembly GCA_022800215.1. Taxonomy (GTDB): domain Bacteria; phylum Bacillota; class Clostridia; order Oscillospirales; family Oscillospiraceae; genus Vermiculatibacterium. The sequence continues at coordinate 3,371 of JAAWPV010000006.1, forward strand.
CCCGGGTAAAGAGCTGAACGAAGAACTGGGAGTTAAAGAAGATGATGGGTCCCAGAATGGCGATGGTGCCAAAGCCCAGTGCCACCACCGTCCACAGGCCCCGGAAGGCCCGCTGGGGCTTTTGCGCCCCGATGTTCTGGCTGATGAAGGTGGGGACGGCGAGGCCCAGGGACTGGGCCACCATGCCCACGTAGCTGTCGATCTTCTTGGCGGCGCCGGTGCCCGCCATGGCCGCCGAGCCGAAGCCGTTGATGTACCGCTGGACAAAGAGGTTGGACAAGGAGATGAGCCCCGACTGGATGGCAGCCGGGAGGCCCAGCACCAGCACTTCCTTCAAAATGGCGCCGTCGATCTTCAGGTCCTTGGGCACCAGCTTGTAAACGTCGTTGGTGGTGAGCATCTGCCGTACAGCCAGGAACACCGAGAGAAGCTGGGAGATAATGGTGGCGATGGCCGTTCCGGCGACGCCCATTTGGAACACCGCCACAAAGAGAAGGTCCAGCACGATGTTGGTGCAGCTTGCGATGACCAGATAGTAAAAGGGGTGCTGGGAATCCCCCACCGCCCGCAGAACGCCCGAAGCCACGTTGTAGAGGGAGGTAAAGAGAACGCCCACAAAGTAAATGCGAAGGTATACCACCGACTCACCCCACACATCGGCGGGACAGTCCACCAGCCGCAGAAGCAGCGGGGTGATAAGGATGCCCACCCCCGCCATGAGAACGCCCAAAACAAGGGCGAAGAGAAGGGCGGTGTGGATGGAGTCGTGGAGCTTCTTGTCGTCGTGGGCGCCGAAGTACCGGGCAAAAAGGACCCCCGAACCGGCGGACAGGCCGGTAAAGAAGCCCACCAAAAGCCGGGAGATATCCGCGCTGGAGGTGACGGCGGCCAGGGCGGTGGTGCTGACGAAGTTGCCCACCACAATGCTGTCCACGCTGTTGTAAAGGTTTTGGAAAACTTGTCCCAAGAGGATGGGTAGGGCGAAAAGGATGATCTGTTTCGCGATATTGCCCTCTGTCAGGTCCATACTTGATTTCTTTGCCATAGTCCCTTCCTTTCCGCCCCTTCTCACGAGCGAGCGCATACCCATATGGTTGATTTATCATCTTTTTTATTATACTCCCCTTCCCGCTTGTAAGGCAACGGCATTTTCTACAAAATTGCTGTCATTTTTTGGGTTTCCTCTATCATTCCCGTTTCCGGTTCTCCCTCCTCATTGACCTTTCTTTCCGAAACGGATATAATAAACATTACTACCTTTATTTAGGAGGAAACAGATATGCGGGCTGTGGTGACGCGGGTGAAAAACGCCCGGGTGGAAATTGACGGCAGAGTGAACGGCAGGACCGAGGGGGGCTTTCTGGTCCTTCTGGGGGTAGCCGTGGGGGACACGGAGAAGGAGTGCGACTATCTGGCGGACAAGGTCTGCGGCCTGCGGGTCTTCGAGGACGAAAACGGTAAGATGAACCTGAACTTAGAGCAGGCGGGCGGGTCTCTGCTGGTGGTAAGTCAATTCACCCTCTTCGCCGACTGCAAGTCCCGGCGGCCCGGCTTCACCGGGGCGGCAAGGCCGGACACCGCCATCCCCCTCTATGAGCGCTTCATGGCCCAATGTGAGGCACGGGGTTTCCACGTGGAGCACGGGGAGTTCGGGGCGGATATGCAGGTTTTTTCCCAGAATGACGGCCCGGTGACCATTCTTCTGGACACGGAGGTATTGTGATGATAACGTTTCGGACCATTGACAAGAACAATTTTTATCCTCTGCTGGAGCTGGATCCAGGAGACGGAGGGAAATTCGTGGCTTCCGCCGCGGTTTCCCTGGCGGAGGCCTGGCTCTACTATGAAGCCCATGACACCTATCCCTTCGCCGTCTACCATGGGGAAGAGCTGGTGGGCTATATGATGGCCCATGAGGACATGAGCCGGAAAGCCCTCTTTCTCTGGCGGCTTGCCATCGCCAGGGAGCACCAGGGGAAGGGCTGCGGCACCGATGCCCTCCGGAAGTTCATCGCCCTGGCCCGGGAGAGCGGAAAGTACGACTGCGTCGTCATCGGCTATGAGGAGGGCAACGAACGGGGCCGCCATATCTATGAAAAGCTGGGATTCCGGCCCGTCGGCGTGGCGGCGGACGGCGAGACCATCCTGCGGCTGGACCTGTGAGGACGGGCCGATGAGGGCATCGGCCCCTACAGAGGTGATAACAAAATGAATATTAAACATATTTATATACCCTCCGTATACACAAACTGCTATCTTTTGCTGGACGAGGACAGCGGGGCTATGGCGGTCATCGACCCGGGGGACGACATCACGGACACTCTGGTCCGTATCTGTGTGGACAGCGGGTATGACCTGCGGGCTGTATTTTTGACCCACGGCCACTACGACCATGTGGGAGGGGTGAACCCCCTGCGGCTCAAATTTCCCGACGTGCCCATGTACCTCCACCCGGAGGATGCGGGGAAGGACATCCAGCTCATTCCCACCGCCCATTTAGGGCCCCTGAAGCTCTGGCGGGAGGGGGACGTGGTGCTGGTGGGCTCCCTCCAGGTGGAGGTCCTCCACACCCCGGGCCACACGCCGGGGTCGGTGTGCCTGCGGTGCCGGGACGCCCTCTTCACCGGGGATACCCTCTTCGCCGGGTCCTGCGGACGCACCGACCTGCCCGGGGGAGACGGAGAGAAAATGACGGCCTCTCTGAAGCGGCTGGGAGAGCTGGAGGGGGACTTCCGGATCTTTCCGGGGCACAATGAGTTTACCACATTGGAGCAGGAAAGGGCGACGAACCCTTATCTCAAAATGGCGATGGAGGGGACGGCGCTGTGAAAATTTGGCTCACCTCGGACAATGTGGCGTGGGACACCGACCGCTACCACTACGCCGCCGAGCAGATGCTTTTTACCCTCTTTCCCGGGGAGCGGCCCGAGTACCCGGAAACGCCAGTCCCCACAAGCCTTGTATCAGAAGATAACGCCGTCATCTTCACCCTCCACCGGGGGAAGAAGCTCACCAATATGAGCGCCCTCCTCCTGCGGGGCGGCCGGTGGAACAACGGGGTGGTGCGGTTTGAAAGCACCGAACTGGACGAGGCGGAGGAGCAGCTTTACCACACCTTGCAGCGGGCGGTGAAGCAGAGCTTTTACAAGGCGGGGACCATGCTTTTGGGCCACGACCTGCCCTGGGGGAGCCTCACCGGGGTCCGGCCCACCAAAATTCCCACCAAGGCCCTTTTGGAGGGCGCCACCCCCGCCCAGGCAAAGAAGGAACTGGAAAAGACCTACCACGTCTCCCCCCTTCGGGCCGGGCTGGCGTTGGACTGCGCCGGGGAGAGCGTAAAGGCGGTGAAAACCCTTGCCCCGGAGGAGGTATCCCTCTATGTGGGTATCCCCTTCTGCCCCAGCCGGTGCGTATACTGCTCCTTCGTCTCTGCCACGGTGGAAAAGTGCCTTCCCCTGGTGGAACCTTTTGTGGAGGCCCTTTGCCGGGAAATCAAAGTGACCGGGGAAGTTTTGAAGCAGGCGGGGCGGAGGGTCCGCACCGTCTACATGGGGGGCGGCACCCCCACCACATTGTCGGCGGAGCAGATGGACCGGGTGCTCACCGCCATGGAGGCCCACCTTCCCCTGGAGGGCTGTACGGAATTTACCGTGGAGGCGGGCCGGCCGGATACCATCAGCCCGGATAAGCTGGCGGTGCTGGCAAGGCACCGGGCAGACCGGGTGTCGGTGAATCCCCAGTCCATGAACGACGGCGTTTTGGAACGGATGGGACGGCCCCATTCGGGGGAGGATATCCGAAGGGCTTATGAACAGGTCCGGGAAGCGGGCGCGTTCGCCGTCAACATGGATCTCATCGCCGGGCTGCCCGGAGATACCCCGGAGGGCTTTGCCCGCTCCCTCAGCGAGGTCATGGCCATGGAGCCGGAAAACATCACCGTGCATACTCTGGCATTGAAGAAGGGCTCCCGGCTTATGGAGAGCCCGGAGGAATTGCCGTCAGACGGGGACGTGGAAAAAATGCTGGACGCTGCCTGGGCCGCCCTCCGGGCGGCGGGGTATGCCCCCTACTACCTTTACCGGCAAAAGTACATGTCCGGCTCCTTTGAGAATGTGGGCTGGGCAAAGCCCGGGTACGCCAGCCTCTACAACATCGCCATGATGGAGGAGCTGCACACCATCCTGGCCTTGGGGGGCGGCGGAGTTACAAAATTAGTCTGGCCCCGGACGGGTAAGATAGAGCGGGTCAGCAACCCGAAATATCCCCAGGAATACCTGCGGGATATAGACAAGATCTGCGGGGAGAAACAAAATTTGCTTCCCTTCCTAAGGACATGAAATTTACGACGACAAAAAGGAGACTAAAATGGCATACCAACTGCAAACCATCAACGAAAGCATCCGCTCTGATGTGAAGGGCTTTCTCCGCCAGTGCGACGACGCCTATCAGAAGCGGGTGGAAGCCGCCGCCGACAAGATCCTGGAGCGGATGGACCAGTCCCCGGTGGTGCTGCTATCAGGCCCCTCTGGGTCCGGCAAGACCACCACGGCCATGAAGATCGAGGAGGAGCTGGAGAAGCGGGGCGTGGGCGCCCACACCATCTCCCTGGACAACTACTTTAAGACCCTGGACCGGGAGACCGCCCCCCGGACGCCCGAGGGGGATATCGACTTTGAGTCCCCCCAGTGTCTGGACATGGAGCTTCTGGACGAGACCTTTACCAAGCTGAGCCGGGGGGAGGAGGTCATCGTGCCCCGGTTCGAGTTCACCCGGCAGATGCGCAACGACGCCAAGGGCCGGCCTTTGAAGCTGGAGAAAAATGAAATTGCCATTTTTGAAGGCATCCATGCCCTGGGCCCCGGTATCGCCGGGCCTCACCCCGAGGCCACCAAGCTCTATATCTCCGCCCGGTCCAACGTGCTGGAGGGGGAGAAACTGCGGTTCAAGGGCACCTGGATGCGGTTGACACGGCGGGCGGTACGGGATTATAATTTCCGTGGCACCGACGTTTCCGACACCCTTGCCATGTGGGCCAACGTCCGCCGGGGAGAAAAGCTTCACATCTCCCCCTACAAGAATACCGCCGACGTGATCGTGGACTCCTCCCTGCCCTATGAGGTGTCCGTCATGAAAAACTACGCCCTGCCCATTCTGAAGGCGGTGCCGGAGGAGAACGCCCGCCGGGCGGAGCTTTTGGAGCTCATCGCCGCCTTCGACTTCTTCGAGGCCATCGACCCTGAGCTGGTGGCGAAGGATTCCCTCATCCGGGAGTTCATCGGCGGGGGGAGCTACAAATACAAATAAGGAAATCCATCATAAGAAAAGGAGATTTTATCATGCCTGAATGTACCCATGACTGTTCCACCTGCGGGGAGAGCTGCGCGGAGCGCACCGAGGAGTTTGACTTCCGGGCCAAGGCAAACCCCAACTCCAACGTGAAGAAGGTCATTGCCGTTATGAGCGGCAAAGGCGGGGTGGGCAAGAGCCTGGTCACCGCCTCCCTGGCCGCCGCCGTGCAGAAGCAGGGCAAAAAGGCCGCCGTGCTGGACGCGGACATCACCGGCCCCTCCATCCCCAAGGCTTTCGGCATTCATCAGCGGGCCATGGGCAACGACCAGGGGATCCTGCCCGTGGAGACCAAAACAGGGGTCAAGCTCATGAGCCTCAACCTCCTCATGGAGAACGAGACCGACCCCGTGGTCTGGCGGGGAAGCCTCATTGCCGGCACCGTCAAGCAGTTCTGGACCGACGTGCAGTGGGGGGATGTGGATTACATGTTCGTGGACATGCCCCCGGGAACGGGGGACGTGCCCCTCACCGTGTTCCAGTCCCTGCCCGTGGACGGCATCATCGTAGTCACCTCCCCCCAGGAGCTGGTGAGCATGATCGTGGAGAAGGCCGTCAAGATGGCCGAGATGATGAACCTGCCCATTTTGGGGCTGGTGGAGAATTACAGCTACTTCCAGTGCCCTGACTGCGGCAAGCGCCACAGCATTTTCGGGGAGAGCCACATTGCTTCCATTGCCGAGGCCCACGGACTGAAAGTCCTGGCCCAGCTTCCCATCGACCCCGATCTGGCCGCCGCCTGTGACGCAGGTAAGGTGGAGGAGCTGGAGACCAACTATCTGGCGGAGGTCGCCAAAAGTCTCTAAACCCGTTGGCGCACAGTATGCGCCCCTACAGAAAAACACTCGCACGGCCCCGGCGTTCCCCGCCGGGGCTTTGCGGCAGAAAAGAGGAAAGAATATGGACCTACATACCAGAAAGGGCACCATGGCTGACCTTGACCGGATGCTGGAGATCGAGCGCAGCGCCATCCCCGCCCCCAGCGGCCAGTATCTTTACGAGAACCGGCACTTCTTCTTTGACGGCATCCAGAACCGGGGGGAGATGGTGCTCGCCTGCGATGAGACCGGCTACCCCGTGGGCATGGGGCAGTATTCCGTCCTCCCTGACGGCAGCGGCTGGCTGGAGACTCTGCGGGTGGAGAGGGAGTACCAGCGCCAGGGAGTGGGCAAGGCCATCTACAAGCGTTATATGGAGCTGGCCCGGGAGACGGGGGCCCCCTCCCTTGCCATGTTCACCGGGCGGAAGAATCTTGCCAGCAAGGGCCTTGCCGAAAAGTACGGCTTCCATCTGGCCGCTGCCATCCACCAGTTCGATCTGGACCTTTCCGCCGTCAATGCCGCCATCGTCCCGGGTTTCCACCCGGTCCCCGACGAGGAGGAGGCGGTGGCCCTTCTCACCCGGACGGTGGAGAAGGACCCCTGGGGGCCTTTCATGGGGCTGAACCGGACCTTCCTTCACTATGGGGAGCCGCTGTACCGCTACCTCCACCGGGAGGGGATGGTCTACACCGACGGGGAGAGCGTTGTGGTGCTGGGGGCCCGGATGCTGCGGCACCGGGGGCTGAACGTGGGGTACATGGCGGGGGATTTGGACAAGTGCCTCCGCTTCGCCGCTTCCGCCACCGCCGCCCAAGGGATGGGAAAGCTGACCCTCTTTGCGCCTTACGAGCGGGAGGATATCGCCGCAGCGGCGAAAAAGGCGGGGTTTGGAGAACCTGTGGAGCTCATTGTGATGGAGTGGGAAGCGGTCCGGGGAGAAAATGCAGTGCTCATGGAGACAGACCGGCTGGCGCTGCGGCGGCTCACCCAGGAGGACTTTGGGGACCTGTGCAAAATTTTGCAGGATGAGGAGACCATGTACGCCTATGAGGGCGCCTTTTCCGACGCCGAGGTCCAAGACTGGCTGGACCGGCAGCTTGCCCGGTACGAAAAATACGGGTTCGGCCTGTGGGCCGTCATCTGCAAAGCCACCGGGGAACTCATCGGCCAGTGCGGGCTTACCATGCAACCCTGGAAGGATGAGGAGGTGCTGGAAATTGGCTACCTCTTCCGCCGGGACTGCTGGCACAAGGGCTACGCTACCGAGGCCGCCATCGCCTGCCGGGAGTATGCCTTTCACACGCTGGGGGCCGGCGAGGTCTGCTCCATTATCCGGGACATCAACCTGGCCTCCCAGGGGGTGGCCAAGCGGAACGGTATGGTCCCCCAGGACACCTGGGTGAAGCACTACCGGGGCGTTGATATGCCCCACATCCGGTACGTGGTGAAGAACAGCCGCTGACGTGGCGGCAAGCCCCAGCCCGGATGGTAGCCCCCCTGTAAACTACGGGGCGAGAAAGGGAAACCGGCCGTCGGTTGAGCTGCCGGGCCCCGCATGATACACTGGAGCCATCCAAACAAAGGGGGATACGACATGAAACAGCAAACCTTCGGCGCCATGGTCGCGGAACTGCGAAAAGAAAAAGGTATGACCCAGTTGGAGCTGGCCCAGCAAATGGGGGTGGCGGTCACCGTTCTCTCTGCCCTGGGGCAAATGGAAAGCGATCCCGTCCTTCCCATGCTGGGCATGGGCCTTGCCTGTCTGGCCGCGGCCCAGCTTCCCCGGAAAGAAAACTGAGCGCCACAGACAGAAAACACCCCGCAGGTCATTGACCTGCGGGGTGTCTGCGTTTCAAGTTTTCCTTGGTGCAGTCTTACTTCACCGCGATGGCTTCCACTTCCACCAGACCGCCCATGGGCAGATCCTTAACGGCGAAGCAGGAACGGGCGGGCACCTCGCCCTTGAAGTACTCGGCGTAGATGGCGTTGAAGGCGGCAAAGTCGGAGATGTTGGCCAGGAAACAGGTGGTCTTGGCCACGTCGGCATAGGTCATGCCCGCCTCGGTAAGAACGGCGCCCAGGTTCTTCAGGGCCTGGTGAGCCTGGCCCTCGATGCCCTCGGCCAGCTTGCCGGTCTCGGGCACAAGGCCCAACTGGCCGGAGGTGTACAGGGTGTTGCCGCAAAGCTTAGCCTGGCAGTAAGGGCCCACGGCGGCGGGAGCGGCGGGAGAAGCGATGGTCTTGTTCATAGGGAGTTCCTCCTTAGAAAATAAAATAGCTAAACAGCTTATCTCTATTATAGAGGGAATTCGGAAAAAAGCAAGGCGGGAAAAGAAAAAGTTTCCACTATTTTATTCTTGCTGAGGGAAGACTTGACATCGGCCCGCTATCCGAGTACAATGGCAGAACTGACCAAAAAGGAGAATGAATCATGGACAGTCTGATCTACAGCCTCAACGCCACTGTGCCGGTGTTTCTCATCATTCTGCTGGGCTACGGCCTGCGGCAGAAGGGCATCGTCAACGAGAACTTTGTCACCGTGACCAACAATCTGAACTTTAAGGTGACGCTGCCCATCTACCTTTTCTGCGACATGGCAAAGTCCAACCTGCGGCAGGAGTTCCAGCCCAAGCTGGTCCTCTACTGCGTCATTGTCACCACCGTTATGGTCTTTGGGCTATGGTTTCTGGCCCGGAAGTTTTTGAAGGACAAAACCATGGTGGGCGCCTTTGTCCAGGGCTGTTACCGCAGCAGCATTGCCATTCTGGGCGCCGCTTTCATCACCAACATCTACGGAAGCGCCGGGCTGGTGCCCCAGGTGCTGCTGGGCTGCGTGCCCTTCTTCAACATCTACGCCGTGCTGCTCCTCACCGTGGAGAGCCCCGACCACAGCTTTGGGAAGGGGGACCTGCTCCAGGCGGTGAAAAAGGTCCTCACCAACCCCCTGCTCATCGGCATTCTGGCGGGGGTGGTGGTCTCGGCCCTGGGCATCCCCCTGCCCGCCGTTCTGAACAAGTCTCTCACTACGGTAGGCTCCATCGCCTCCCCCCAGGCTCTCCTGTGTATTGGGGCCGGGTTTGAGGGGCGGAAGGCCCTTGCCAAGCTGAAGCCCACCGCCGTCATTGCCTTTGTGAAGCTCATGGTTCTGCCCGGTATTTTCCTGCCCATCGCCATTGCTCTGGGCTTTCGGGACCAGGCGCTGGCTACCCTTCTTATCATGCTGGGTGCCCCCACCACCGCCACCAGCTACGTGATGGCGAAAAATATGGGGGCCGACGAGGTGCTGACCTCCAGCGCCGTGGTGGCCACCACCCTGCTGTCCGCCTTCTCCATCACCTTCTGGATCTTCCTGTTCCGCCAACTGGGATACCTATAACTACATAAAATAAGCCCCGCCGGAACTTCCGGCGGGGCTTTGTGTTACAGCTTCCGGGACAGATAGGCATTGACGCCCGCAAAGCTGAGGCAGTATAGGACCATCATAGCGAAAAGAGCCTGAAACGCAGCTACACTCAGAGGAAGGACCACAAAGAGGGTGGCCACGCTGGCAAAGAAGGTGATGATGCCCGCCGCCTCAAAGGAGAGGTGGAGAATGGTCACTTCCCGCTCGTCAGTGTCCTTGATCCGGGCCTTTTTCCGGGCCTCCGGGTGGGTGAGCAGGTACTGGCTTCGGGCGATCAGGATCACCGAGCCCAGGGTGATGCCGCTGGCGGCCCCCAGGTAAAAGCCCTGGGCAAAGTTGGGCAGGCCGCTGTCCGGGACCAGCAGAAAATAGCAGGCGATGCCTACCAGCCCCACCAGGAGGAGGGCGAGCCCTACCGTCCGGCGGCGCTTGAGGGAGCGCTCATAGTCGCCCCCGTCGTTGAAAAGTAATTTTACTAACATGATGCGTCCTCCTCAAATAAAAATATGTCCTCAATGGTGCAGCCAAAGTACCGGGCCAGCTTATGGGCCAGCAGCAGGGATGCGTTATAACGCCCGTTTTCCAGGGAAATGATAGTCTGCCGGGTGACCTCCACCGCCTCGGCCAGCTCCGCCTGAGAGATGCGCCGCTTCTTCCGCAGCTCGGCAATGCGGTTTTCCATGGCAGGACCTCCTTTTAGATAAATAGTAAAGTTTGCTTTACAATTTGGAGTATAGCACGCTTTACATTTGTTGTCAAGTATCCTTTACATTTTTTCTGATTTTTTTTGTTGGCCCCTTCCGTATAATCCCCGGCATATTTGTCCACACTTTCCATACAATGGATTGAAAGGAAGGTGGCGTTCATGAAAGAGAGCCGTAAGTCCCGGCTTCAGCGCCGGAAGGCGGCCCAGCTGGAGGTCAGGGAGCTGGAGCAGAGCCTTCAGGAGACCCGGGTGCTCATCGCTCAGGCCTACGCCGGCTTCAACGCCGCCGCCGACAGCGAGCTGGTGGAATCCTACGTCTACGAGATCCAGGCCCTTCAGGCCCGGTATTCCTACCTGCTGCGGCAGCGGAAGGCCCTGGAACCCCAGACGGCCCAGGCAGACCCTTTGGAGGCAGGGGCGGGTGAAGCCTCTCCCTCGCCCCTTCCGGTGGCATGACGGGGGTGGCGAGTTGGGCTGCCGGCCTGCCCTGGCTGGTAGTTTCCCTGGGGGTCCTGACCGCTCTTATCCTGCTCCGGCGGCCCATCCAGAGCCTTGTCCGGCTGGTGGGACGGACCGGGCTGGGGCTCTGCTTTCTGGCCCTCTTTGCCCCGGTGGGGGAGTTTTTGGGCGCCGGCTTGGGGGTCAACCTCTTTAACGCCCTGGTGCTGGGGGTCATGGGCGCACCGGGGTTTGGGCTTTTGATGATGCTCAAGTGGGTACTTAGATAGAGCTGAAATGAAACGGAACCGGGAAGCGGTTCCATTTCATTTTTTTGCGTTCTCAATTCTGCTTATTTTTGTACAAATTTCAAGCCGAATTTTTGGTTAATTTTTTCACGATTTTGCTTGCATTGTGCCTGAGGTTGTGATACGATACCTGCGGGGTAAAGTCTACCCCAAAAATAGGAATAAGGAGATCTGAAATTATGAAGAAAAGAGTAAGCGCACTGTTTCTTGCCATGGCGCTGACCCTGGGCCTGGCTGCCTGCGGCGGCAAGGCTGAGCCCACCCCCGAAGCACCCCAGTCGGTCACCGGTACCGGCGAGGGCACCGGCTACGGCGGCGCCATCAAGGTGGAAGTTACCCTCTCCGCCGACAAGACCGTCATTGAGGAAATCAACGTCACCGAGCAGAACGAGACCGAATCCATCGGCGGCAAGGCCATCGAGCTGCTGACCGCCTCCGTCAAGGAGAACCAGACCGTTAACCTGGACGCCGTCACCGGCGCCACTCTGGCTTCCGAGGGCTTCCTGGGTGCCGTGAAGGCCGCCATCGAGAACGCCGGTGGCGATGTGGCCTCCTTCAGCGCCGCGGTAGAAAAGGACGGCGAGACCCAGACCCTGGACGTTGACGTGGTGGTTGTGGGCGCCGGCGGCGCCGGTATGACCGCCGCCATCGCCGCCGCTCAGGCCGGCAAGAAAGTGGTCATTCTGGAGAAAACCGCCATTGCCGGCGGCAATACCTCCCGTTCCACCGGCGGCATGAACGCCGCCAAGACCGATTGGCAGGACACCAACGAGTGGGGTGAGAGCGCCGGTTTGGAAAAGACGCTTTCCACCGCCGCCGAGACCTACCCTGACCTTGCCGAATTGGTGAATGCCGTTCAGAAGGAGTATGACGACTGGAAAGCCGCCGGCTCCAACGGTTACTTCGATTCGGTCAACCTGTTCATTCTGGACGCCATGGTGGGCGGCAAGAATGTCAACGACATTGAGCTGGTCCGCACTCTGGCGGGCAATACCGCCGACGCCATCAACTGGCTGGATGGGATCGGGGCCGAGCTGCACAACGTAGGCTCCTTCGGCGGCGCTTCCGTCAAGCGGATCCACCGGCCCGTCAACGCCGAGGGCAAGACCGTTTCCGTGGGCGGCTATATCGTGCCCATTCTGGAGAAGGCCTGCACCGACAATGGCGTGGAGATCATCTTCAACGCTCCCGCCACCGAGATCATCATGGACAGCGGCAAGGCCGTGGGTGTGAAGGCCGAGGGCTACACCGTCAACGCCAAGGCTGTCATTCTGGCCACCGGCGGCTTCGGCGCCAACCTAAAGATGGTAGCTGAGCTGAAGCCCGAGCTGGACGGCTTTGTTACCACCAACGCCGCCGGTGTCACCGGTGACGGTATCAAGATGGCGGAGGCCGTGGGCGCCGTCACCGTGGACATGACCGAGATTCAGATCCACCCCACCGTGGAGCAGGCCACCTCCGCCCTCATTACCGAGGGGCTCCGGGGCGACGGCGCCATCCTGGTGAACGCCGAGGGCAAGCGCTTCTGCGACGAGGTGGGCACCCGTGACGCCGTCTCCGCCGCCGAGCTGGCCCAGACCGGCGGCTATGCCTGGCTGGTGGTAGACCAGAAGATGGTGGACGCTTCCAGCGTTATCGCCGGGTATATCACCAAGGGCTACACCGTTCAGGGCGAGACTTACGCCGACCTTGCCAAGGCCATGGGCGTACCCGAGGACACCCTGCCCGCCACCATGGAGACCTGGAATGCCGCCGTGGGCGCCAAGAACGATGCCGAGTTCGGCCGGACCAGCTTCGCCAATCCTCTGGACACTGCGCCCTACTACGCCATTAAGATCGCCCCGGGTGTACACCACACCATGGGCGGTGTAAAGATCAATACTAACACCGAGGTGCAAACCGCCGCCGGCACTTCCATCCCCGGCCTTTATGCGGCTGGTGAGATCACCGGTGGTGTCCACGGTGCTAACCGTTTGGGCGGCAACGCCGTGGCTGACATCGTGGTCTTTGGTAAGATCGCGGGTGAGCAGGCCGCTGCCTACGCCAAATAAGCGTTTTCTCTTGCATCAAAAGGCCGCCGGACAACTGGTCCGGCGGCCTTTTCTTTCCTCAAACTGGCCCCCTAAATCTTTTCTAAACTGGCTCTTGATGGAAGGTCAGTTCGGGCCTATAATAGGGCTACCCTATGAGAGAAAGGAAGCCTTTACCATGAACAAGCAATTTTCCGTCCGTAAGCTGGCCCTGCTGGGTATGCTGGCCGCCCTGGTCTTTGCCGGGAATTACGCCCGCATCGTCATGCCCCTCTCCATCGGCAGCCAGACCTCCTTCACCTTGGCCAATATCTTCTGCTGCCTCAGCGGCCTTATTATGGGCCCCATCGGCGGCCTGGCTTCAGGCATCGGGTCCCTCCTCTATGACCTTACTGACCCCCGGTTTGTGGCTGACTGCTGGATCACATTTATCACCAAGGGCGCCATGGGCTTTGCCGCCGGCCTTGTGGTCAAGGGTGCCTTAAAGCAAAATAAGCTGACCTACGGCCGGGCTTTGGCAGGCACAGCGGTGGGCTGCATCGCCTACTATATTCTTTATTTTGCCAAGACCTTCTTCTACACCGGCCTTTTGAAGCAGGGCCTTCCTGCCCCCGGCGCCTGGCTCTTGGTGATAGAGAAGGTGCCCGCCTCCGTCTTTAACGCCGCCGTGGCGCTCATTGCCGCACCGCCCATCACCCTGATTATCCTTCAGGCCTTAAAGCGGAGCCATCTGGACCGGCTTTTGGAGGAGTGATATTCTCCTCCATTGTAAAAAGGAAGCCCGGCGTCTTTGAGACGCCGGGCTTCCTTTTTGCTTTTTATTTTTCCTCCGGATGGCAGCCTTCGCAGCCGGCACAGCCCGATCCGGAGCAGCGGGAACAGCCTGAGCATCCGGCGCAGGCTCCTCCCGCCTTATGAGATTTTACAAGAGAGCGGATAGACACCAGGACCAGAAACACGACTATCGCTCCCGCGATCCAATTTCCCATATCCGACAACTCCTTTCTGCTTCAGGGGCAGCTTACACCCGGGCAGCCTCCACGGAGGACAGCCGGTGGGTCCCTTCGTCCTGATGATAGCCCTTGCGGAAGAGCAGGTACACAATGGCGAGCAGGCAGGCGGCCGCAGCTACGGTTCCCACGCCGAAGGCTACCTCGCCAAGGATCAGTCCGCCCAGCTGGTAAACAATGAGGGAGAGCACATAGGCCCACAGGCACATGTAGCCGATGGCGGCTACGGTCCACTTGGCGTTGTTCATCTCCCGCTTAATGGCGCCCATGGCGGCGAAGCAGGGAGCGCACAGCAGATTGAAGATCATGAAGGAATAAGCAGTCAGAGCGGTGAACTCAACGGCCGCGGCAGCGGTCAGGTTGCCGCCGTAGAGAACGCCCATGGTGCCCACGACCTCCTCCTTGGCGATAAGGCCGGTGATGGAAGCCACGGCAGCCTCCCAAGTGCCGAAGCCCAGAGGAGCAAAGAGCCAGCAGATAGCGCCGCCGACGGCAGCCAGGATGGAAGCGTCAGCGTCCTCCACCATCTGGAGCGCGCCGTCCACAAAGCCGAAGCCGTTGAGGAACCAAAGCACGATGGAGGAGATCAGGATGACGGAGCCGGCCCGCTTGATGAAGGACCAGCCGCGCTCCCAGGTGGCCCGCAGCACGTTGCCCACACTGGGCACATGGTAGGCAGGCAGCTCCATAACGAAGGGAGCGGGCTCACCGGCGAAGGCCTTGAACTTCTTCAGCATGATGCCCGAAAGGATGACCGAGCCGATACCAATGAAGTAGAAGGAGGCCGCCACCACGGAGGAGCCGCCGAACAGGGAGGCGGCAAACAGGGCGATGATAGGAGCCTTGGCGCCGCAGGGCATAAAGCAGGTGGTCATAATGGTCATCTTCCGGTCCCTATCCTGCTCAATGGTCCGGGAGGCCATGATACCGGGGATACCGCAGCCGGTAGCCACCAGCATGGGGATGAAGGACTTGCCGCTCAGGCCGAAGCGGCGGAAAATGCGGTCCATGATGAAAGCGACACGGGCCATGTAGCCCACGTCCTCCAGGATCGCCAGCATGAGGAACAGCACCAGCATCTGAGGCACAAAGCCCAGCACAGCGCCCACGCCGGCCACAATGCCGTCCATAATAAGGCCATAGAGCCAGCCGTCCTCGGCCACGCCCAAGGCGGAAAGCCCATCTCCGATCAGAACGGGGATACCGGGCACCCAGGTGCCGTACTCGGTAGGATCAGGCTCTTCGACTTCCAGGGCCTCGTTGTAGATCTCCTCGGTCAGCTCCTGCTCTTCTGTCTCGCCGGTTTCATCATCAAAGAAGTAGGCTACGCTCTCGCCGCCTTCCCAGGCTTCGACGATGGTTACGGCATCCTCAAACTCACCCAAAGCATCCTCATAGCCCTCCACGTCGGAGACAAAGGGCATCAGCCAGCCGTCACCGAAAACGCCGTCGTTGGCCCAGTCGGTGAGGGGGCCGCCGAGGGCAAGCCTGCCGCCGCCCATGGCGATGGCATAGACCAGGAACATGACCGCCACAAAGATGGGCAGGGCCAGCACCCGGTTGGTGACCACCTGGTCGATTCTATCAGAGGTGGAGAGGCTGTGCTTGGCGGCCTTCTTTTTGACAGAGCGGTTCACCACGCCGCTGATGTAAGCATACCGCTGGTTGGTGATGATGCTCTCGGCGTCGTCGTCCAGCTCCCGTTCACAGTCGGTGATATGTTCTTCCAGGTGAGCCTTCTCGGCGGCGGAGAGGTTCAGCTCAGCCAAAACCTTCTCGTCCCGCTCAAAGACCTTGATGGCATACCAGCGCAGATAATGCCCGGCCACCTTGCCCTGGAGGGATTCCTCGATGTGGGCGATGGCGTGTTCCACGCTGCCGGTAAACACAGGGGGCAGCTTCTCGGTCTTTTTGGCCTGGGCCAGCTTCATGGCGGCCTCAGCCACCTCCTGGCTGCCCTCACCCTTCAGGGCGGACATGCTCATCACAGTACAGCCCAAGGAGGCGCCCAGCTTGTCAAGGTCGATCTGGTCCCCATTCTTCCGGACCAGGTCCATCATGTTCACCGCAACCACCACAGGGATGCCCAGCTCAATGAGCTGGGTGGTCAGGTACAGGTTCCGTTCGATGTTGGTTCCGTCCACGATGTTGAGGATGGCGTCGGGCTTCTCGTTCACCAGGTAACCCCGGGCCACCACCTCTTCCAGTGTGTAGGGGGACAGAGAATAGATGCCGGGCAGATCCTGGATGACCACATCCTTGTGGCTCTTCAGCTTGCCTTCCTTCTTTTCAACCGTAACGCCGGGCCAGTTGCCCACGTACTGGTTCGATCCGGTCAGGGCGTTGAACAGCGTGGTTTTACCACAGTTCGGGTTGCCCGCCAAAGCAATTTTGATCTCCATGGTTTTCTCTCCTTTTGATTAGCTTCTGCTAACTCGCGATGAAAAAATTTTATACCCTATGCCAGCTCGATCATTTCCGCATCGGCCTTTCGGACAGAAAGCTCATAGCCGCGGACATTCAGCTCCATCGGGTCTCCCAAAGGGGCGACCTTACGAACGAAGAGCTCCGTGCCTTTGGTGATGCCCATATCCATAATGCGGCGCTTGACCGCACCTTCTCCATGGAGTTTCGCCACTACGACGGTCTCTCCGACCTTGGCGTCCTTCAACGTCTTCATGTGTTTTCCTCCTCTCTTAAATCATGATCCGGTTCGCCATGCTCTTATCCAGAGCTACCCGGCTATCCTTCACCTGTATGATCAAATTCCCCGCCAGCTCCGTCACCACCGTCACTACACTGTCTACCACAAAACCCAGCTCGGCCAGGTGCTGGCGCACCTCGTCCTTCCCTGTGATCTTGCGGATCGTCACCGTCTCTCCCGGCTTTGCCATTGACAACGGCATCATGATCTCCTCCTTCTTGGCGTCCTGAATAGTAATTGGGGACTTTGCATATTGGGGAATCCGCAGGAGTTAGCATCCACTAACTCCTGTAGTAAAGAAAGTTTACCACCCCTAACTCTACCTGTCAAGACCTCTATGTAAAAAATTTGACGGGGTCAACCCCGTCAAATTTCAGTCATTTTGCCATACATCGCCCAAAGGAAGTCCCAGGTATTTTCGGGCCAGCAGGCTGTCGGAGGCATAAGGCTCCGGGCCGTTTTTTCGTTTCTGGGCCTGCTCGCTGCCCTTTCCCGCCAGCACGATGACGGCGGGGGCAGGCGTATCCTGAACGGCGGCGCGGATGGCATCCTCCCGGTCAGGAAGGATAGAAAAATCTTTCCCAAAGGGGACGATATAGCGCCCGATCTCCCGGCAGATGTCCTCCACATCCTCGGGGCCGGGGTCGTCCTCGGTGAGGAGGATGCGGTCGGCGTATTGTCCCGCCGCTTTGCCCAGGCCCTCCCGCCGGTCCAAAGCCTTGCCCCCCACCGAGCCAAACACCACCGTCACCGGCTGGCCGGGGTAGTCCTCCCGCACCGAACGAAGCAGCGCTTCCAGCGCAAGACCGTTGTGGGCGTAGTCCACGATGACCGTTTTTCCCTGGCTTGCGTAGGTTTCCATCCGGCCAGGCACATGGACCTTGGAAAGCCCTGTCCGGACAGCTTCGGTGGGCACGTTCAGCCCCTGACACACGGCCAGAGCCGCCAGGGCGTTGGATACGTTAAAAGCCCCCGCCATGGGGATGGCGAAGGATTCCTCCGCGCCATTGTAGCGGACGGAGAAGGCAAGCCCCCGGCCCTCCCGCCGAAGCCCCCGGCCATACAGGTCGGCTGTGGGGTCTTCCAGGGAGTAGGTGAGGACCCGGCCGCAGGGCCGGGCAGCGGCGCGCACCTCCCCGGCCCGGGCGCTGTCCAAATTCACCACAGCAGTCCCGGCATGGTCAAAAATTTTCAGCTTGGAGCGGAAATAATCCTCCACGGTAGGGTGCTCCTTGGGGCTTACATGGTCCTCCCCAATGTTGAGAAACACCGCCGTATCAAGCTCCACCCCGATCATTCGGCCATACTTGAGGGCCTGGCTGGAGCACTCCATCACCACATAGCCGCAGCCGGCGTTGCAGGCGTTCCAAAGGTGCCGCTGGAGGTCCAAAGGTTCCGGCGTGGTGAGGACGGCTGGCCGCCGCTGGGCGCCGTCGTCGGTGACAAGGGTGGAGAGAAGTCCCACAGGATGGAGTCCGTCCGTTTCCCTCCAGTGGTCCAGAATGGCTTTCAAAAAGTAGGCGGTGGTGGTTTTCCCTTTGGTGCCTGTAATTCCTATGATAGGAATTTCCCCAGAGGGATGGCTCCAGGCCCTGTCAGCCAGCAAGCCCATGGCGGCGCGGATATCGGTGACAAGGATACAGGGGGCGGGCACATCATAGACCCGCTCACTGACGTATGCCGCCGCCCCCTGGCGGAGCGCCTGGGTCAGATAGTCCTCCTTAAAAGCTGCTCCCTTGCAGAGGAACAGGCTGCCCGGCACAGCGGCTCGGGAGTCACAGGTGACCGACTCTATGAGCCGGGTCAAATCGGCGGAAAGGGGCGTCAAATCGGCCAGCAGGCCGTTTTTCAGCAGGAGCTGGTAGTATTCGCCCAAGGGCAGACGGGGCCGGTCCATGACGTTCACTCCCTTCGTTTTTACATATCCCGCAGCGGGTAGCCGCATTTCTCCACGCACCGCCGGGCCAGCACGTCCATGGCATCCACATAAAAGTCGGAAAGGTTATGCCAGTCCCGGTAGACCGACAGTTCGGTACAGGCCAGAACCGCCCGGTCACAGCCCAGGTCCCGGAGGACTTTGCTGACGGCGGCAAACTTCTCCCGGCTGCCCTTCTCTCCCTTTTTGATCTCGTCATAGATGACCTGCATCACCAGCCTCTGGGCCTCCTCCGGCGGCGAGACAGCCTCCACCCCCGCCTTTTCGCAGGCGGCGTGGTAAAGCCCCTGGCGGATGGTGCCGTCGGTGGCCAGAATGCCTGCCCGCTTGCAGCCCATAGCTTTGAGGGCGGCGGCAGTCTCCTCGATCATGTTGATGATGGGTATGCCGGTCTGTTCCTGAAGCCAGGGTACGAAGGCGTGGGAGGTGTTGCAAGGGATGGCGATGCACCGGGCCCCCCAATCCTCCAGCAATTTTGCGTCCCGGAGCAGTCGTTCCCGCACCGGGCCGGTGTTCCCGGAGAGGAGGGCGGCGGTGCGGTCGGGCATCTCGCTGTCGCTGAGAATAAGGGTGGGGATGTGTTCTTGGTCGGTGTCGGCGAAAGTGAAGTCGATGACCCGCTGGTAAAAAAGCAGGGTGGCCTGGGGACCCATACCCCCCAGAACGCCTAATTTTCCTTTGTTCATGGCGGGGCCTCCTTTCTGTCAAGCTGCAAACCGGTCAGGGCGCTCGGTTGCTTTCCCTTCGACTCGGGCGGGTCTCAAGCCGCTTTGCGGCTTTTCGCTCGCCCTCGCTCCAGTCCAAGCTCCCTCGCTGACCGCTTCTCCGCTCTTCTCAATCCTTCGGTTTTTCCATGCTTCCCGCATACCACCCATACTGCCGGCGCTGGATGCGGTATACTCTCAATTTATGGAGCCAGGCCTTGTCAGCCGGGTACCATAAGGGGTTTACATAGGCCCCCGCCTGCTCCAGAGCCTTCATCTCCTCATGGAAGCGCTTGGGGATATAGTCGTAGGCCACCTTTTTGGGAATGGCCATCCACAGGTGGCGGTTTTGGGTGAGCACCGGTTCCGCCTGGGGTTTGTGCTCCACCCGGTCCTCCACCAGGAATTTGGCCAGGTTGTGGCCCGCCCCGGTGACATAGTAGTTGCTGCGGCCCTGACGGCAGTTGATCTCAAAGGCCTTGAATTTGCCATCCCGGGGGTCAAACTTGATGTCAAAGTTGGAAAAGCCCACAAAATGAATGTCTTCCAGGAAATTGCGGAAGGTCTCGTAAAGCGCTCCGCCAGGCTCGGTGATGATGACGGCGTGGTTGCCCACCCCGTGGCGGGTGTGCTCCTCCAAAAGGACATGGCCCAGACACATGAGCCGCACCTTGCCCGCTGCGTCCGAATAACAGGTGAGCACCCGCATATTCTCGTCTCCGCCGGGAATAAAGTCCTGAATGATCATAGAGTCCTCGTAGCCGTGGTCGTAGATCTCCTTCAAAACGGCGTTGACCTCCTCCCGGGTCTGGAGGATATACCCCTTCCGCTGGGTGTCGAAGGGGTGGTCCCAGTAGGTGGCGGATTCGGCGGGCTTCACGGCGAAGGGGCCGTCAAAGGGCAGTTCGAAATCCATCCCCATCCCCGGCTTGTAGACAAAGGTTTTGGGGTGGTCGATGCCGTATTTGTCGCAGAGGTCGTAGAACCGCTCCTTGTGGATGAGCCCCTCCATCTGCTCCAGGGGTACATACGGGGCGATGACGTTCTCCGGGTATTTGCCCAGGTTGGAGGAGATGGCGGTGAGATAGTCGTCGCCGCAGCCCAGAAGGAGGATGGTCTTATCGGGGAACTGGGCCGCCACATGGCGGGCATTTTCCAGCACCTTGTCCGGGTCGGAATTTCGCTCACTGACCCGGTAGTCGATGATGGCGCTTCCATAACAGGGGCCGGAAGGATAAAGGCCATAGGCCACCGTCTTGACGCCGTAGGCCTCGTGGAAAGCCCGGGCCATGGAATAGACGTTGATATCTGCCCCCAGAAGAAGGGGTACAAAGGGCTGATCGTTAAATTTCATCAAGGATACGCCTCCACTGATTTTATGTTTTTACGCATTCACGCCTCGCCTGCTCCCGACGCGCGGCTTCCCTCCGATTCGGGCTGGTCTCCGGGCCACACAGTGGCCCTGCGCTCGCCCTCACTTCGGTCCATCCGCGCTGCTCGCGACGGCTCGGCCGCTATCCTTTCACGCCTCGCCTGCTCCCGACGCGCGGCTTCCCTCCGATTCGGGCTGGTCTCCGGGCCACACAGTGGCCCTGCGCTCGCCCTCACTCCGGTCCATCCGCGCTGCTCGCGACGGCTCGGCCGCTATCTTTTATCCTACGCTGCGTTTTACCTGATACACGCTCTGGATCTGACCCAGCTTGTTGATGACGTTGGTGAGCTCCGCCTTGTCCTTCACCTCGGTGGTGATGGTGACGACCGCATAGCCGTCGGGCTGGGAGCGGGCAGCCAGGCTTGTTACCTTCACCTTGGCCGCCGACAGCACCATGGCCACGTCCAGAGTAAGGCCGTCCCGGTCCTTGGCAGAGATTTCCAGGGAAGTAGTATAGCCGGGCAGGTCACCCTCCACCCAGTCCACCTTTACCCAGCGGCCCGCCTCCTCCGGCTTTTTGGGGTCGGGATGGGCGTTGGGGCAGTCGGAGCGGTGGACGGACACCCCGAAGCCCCGGGTGATGAAGCCCACCACCGGGTCCCCGGGCACGGGAGTGCAGCACTTGGCGAATTTCACCAGGCAGTTGTCCAGCCCCTCCACCACGATACCGGACTGGGAGTGGCGGGGGGCCTTGGCGGCTGTGACCGTGTTGGCGGCGGAGGAGGGCATGATGACCTCCTCACCGGCGCCGGCGGCCAGTTTTTCGGCGGCGGCTTTGTCGGCGGCCGACTTGTCCAGCCTCGTCAGCTCCTCCTTCAGCCGGGACACCGTCTTCACCGCTGAAGCGCCGCCGTAGCCGATGGCGTTGTAAAGCTCATCCAGGGAGCCGTAGCGGCTCTTTTTCAGCAGGATGTTCAACGCCGTTTCCTCGGTAGCCTGGGCCAGGGTAAGGCCCTGGTGCTTCAGCTCCGATTCAAAGGCGGCGCGGCCGGTGGCAATGTTCTCCTCCCGGCGCTCCTTCTTGAACCACTGGCGTATCTTGTTCCGGGCCTCGTTGGATTTACACAGCTTCAGCCAGTCCCGGCTGGGGCCGTGGGTGGTCTTGGAGGTGATGACCTCTACGATATCGCCGCTTTTCAGCTCGGTGTCGAAGGGCACGATGCGGCCGTTCACCTTGGCCCCCGTCATCTTGTTGCCTACGGCGGAGTGGATGGAATAGGCAAAGTCGATGGGGGTGGCCCCAGCGGGGAGGCTCTTCACGTCCCCCTGGGGGGTGAAGACAAATACCTCGTCGGCGAAAAGATCCACCTTCAATGTGCTGATAAACTCGTCCGGGTCGGTGTCCTGCTGGTTTTCCAGCAGCTTCCGGACCCACTCAAAGGCCTCCTCGGAGCCCAGATTGGCGTTTGCCATGCCCTGCTTGTACTTCCAGTGGGCGGCGATGCCGTATTCGGCGGTGTTATGCATCTCCTGGGTGCGGATCTGGACCTCGAAGGGCACCCCCTCCTGGCCGATGACGGTGGTGTGGAGGGACTGGTAGCCGTTGGGCTTGGGGGTGGAGATATAGTCCTTGAACCGGCCCAGCACCGGGTTATACATATCGTGGATGGCCCCCAGCACATAGTAGCAGGTGGGCAGGTCGGAGACGATGACCCGGAAGGCGTAGAGGTCAAAGATCTCATCCAGGGTCTTGTTCTGGGTGTACATCTTCCGGTAGATGGAGTAGATGTGCTTCACCCGGCCGTAGACCTCCGCCTGGATGCCCTCCTCCCGAAGCCTTCCCTGGAGTTTGTCCTGGATGCTGCTCATGAACTCCTCGTGGGTGGAGGACCGGGCGGAGAGCTCATCGGCGATCTCCCGGTAGCCCACAGGGTCCAGGTATTGGAGGGAGGTGTCCTCCAGCTCCCATTTGATTCGCTGCATACCAAGGCGGTGGGCGATGGGGGCGTAGATCTCCATGGTCTCCCGGGACTTCTCCCGCTGCTTCTGGGGGGACTGGTACTCCATGGTGCGCATGTTGTGGAGCCGGTCGCAGATTTTAATGAGGATCACCCGAATGTCCCGGCTCATGGCCATGAACATTTTTCGCAGGTTCTCCATCTGCTCCTCCTCTTTGGAGGTGTACTGGACCCGCGTCAGCTTGGTGACCCCATCCACCAGCTCAGCCACCGTGGGACCAAACTGCTGGCTCAGCTCCTCACGGGTGGCGCCGGTGTCCTCAATGACATCGTGGAGCAAAGCGGCGATGATGGAGTCGGGATCCAGCTCCATCTCGGCCACAATATCCGCCACCGCCAGCGGGTGGATGATATAGGGCTCGCCGCTTTTCCGCTTCTGGCCATCATGGGCTTTGTCCGCAAAGGTGAAAGCGTCCAGAAGCCGCTGGGTATCCAAATTGGGATTGTAGCCCAGGATCTTTTTCTCCAGGGCCAGATATTGTTCCATAATGGCGTCCATTCGCTCTCCTCCTCTCCTTATCCCTCCGCCAGCGTGTGGAGTTTTTTCATCATTTCGGCACTTTCCAGATCCACTTTGCCCTGAGGCTCCAACACCCGGATCCGCAGATGGTCGGCCGTCTGCTCCATCTGGATAAGTCCCCGGTCATGGAGAACTGCAAGGCACACCTGGGTCTTCATGAACTCTTCCCGGCGGCCGGTGGCCCGGGCCACGTTCCGGGCCAGACGCTGGGCAGTCTCCTCGATACAGCCTTCCTCCCGGCGGGAGGCGAGGTACCGCCACAGGTGGGCAAACTCCTGCCGGGTGGGTAAAAGGGCCGCCGCTTCCGCCGGGGTGAGGGGGCCATCCGCCATAAGGCGGCGGAACAGCTCTTCTTCGCACTGGGCCCGGGTCCGGGCGGGGCGCATGTCGCAAAGTTGGAGCTGGACGGTGCACCAGCCCCGGTATTCGTTGATCTGGGGACAAAAGCATACATCCGCCCGTTGGCCGTCCGCTACCCCGAACTCCTCCGGGGTAGCGGAGAAGAAGATGGCGTCCAGATTTCTGCCTGTGGTGTTCAGCTTCATTTTCATATGCTTCCCATTTCCCACCTGGCTCAGTCCCACCAAGGCGCACCGATCCAGCCGGAACACGGGCTTGGGGTTGCCGGGGCCATAGGGCTCCAGCAGGGAGAGGGTCTCCACCTCGCTCTGGGTGAGAAGGCCGGGGTCAGAAAGGACGCAGTCTACGGTCAATGCTGCGGCGGCAGGCTGCTTTTCCCGCGCTTTTCGGGTCAGGGTATTGACCCGGGAGCGAAAGGCGGGGATGTTTTCCTCCAGAACGGTGAAGCCGGCTGCCAGTTCGTGGCCGCCGTAGGTTTCCAGAAGGTCGCCGCAGCCCTCCAGCAGAGAAAAAAGATTTACCCCTGCCTGGCTCCGGCAGGAGCCCTTACCCCGGCCATCCTGAATACAGACCATGAAGACGGGGACGGCGTACTTTTCCGCCAGCCGGGAGGCCACGATGCCCACCACCCCCTGGTGCCAGGTGTCTCCCGCCAATACCAGGGCGTCCCGTTCTCCGGCGGGCAGAGCGTCCACAAGAAGGTCGCACTGAGAGAAAATATCCCCCTCCAGCTCCTGCCGCTCCCGGTTGAGACTGCAAAGCTCCCTGGCCAGTGCCTCCCCCCGGGCGGGGTCCTCAGTGAGAAGAAGCTCCAAAGCGACCTGGGAACAGCCCATGCGGCCCGCGGCGTTGATGCGGGGAGCCAGGGTGTAGCCCACCGAGGTGGAGGAGAGAGCCTTGCCTTCCCCACCTGCCTCCCGGATGAGGGCCTTCAGGCCGGGCCGGCCGGTGTTGGGCAGGACCTCCAGCCCCCGGCGGACAATGGCCCGGTTTTCATCGGTGAGCTCCATCACGTCAGCCACGGTGCCCATGGCGGCCAGATCGGCGTAACGGGTAAGAAGCTCCTGCTCCCGGTCACGGCCCGCCAGAGCCATGCAAAGCTTCAGGGCTACCCCAACCCCCGCCAGGTGCTTGAAGGGGTAAGGACAGTCGGGACGGTGGGGATCCACCACGGCCACAGCGTCGGGAAGGACATCTTTGCATTCATGGTGGTCGGTGATGATAACGGAAAGGCCCAGAGACCGGGCATAGTCGGCCTCCTCCACGGCGGTGATGCCGCAGTCCACGGTGACCACCACCGCGGCGCCCTCCTCTGCCAGCTTCTCCACCGCGCTCTGATTCAGGCCGTAGCCCTCCTCCAGGCGGTTGGGGATGTAGGGGATAACAAGGGCACCCTCCTCCCGGAGGAAGTGGGTGAGCAGGGTGGTGGCGGTAATGCCGTCCACATCGTAGTCGCCGTAGACGGCAATGGTCTCCCCGGCTGCCAGAGCGGCACGGAGCCGCTCCGCCGCCTTGTCCATGTCCTTCATCTCCATGGGATCATGGAGGGTGGGTTCCTCATAGAGGAAGCGGTGGGCTTCCTGGGGATCGGTAAAGCCCCGGGCCCCCAGCACTTTGGCGCAGAGGGCCGGGATGCCTGCCGCTAAAAGGGCATCCTCTCCCACTGCTGGGGGGCGTTCATTCCATTGTCTGAATTTCATTGCTCCTTCGCGCTCCAAATCATACAAATTTAGAATTATTATACCAAATTCAGCAGAAAGAATCAAGAAGCGCGGAAAAGCAGTGTGTGAAGGAGCCTGGACCAGAGTAAGGGCGAGCGGAGGGCCGCTTAGCGGCCCGCAGACCAGCCCGAATCGTCGGGAAGGCGACTGAACGGTCACACTGCTTTGCAGCGTGACAGCCTATTTGCTCACCATAGCGAATTTGGCCCCCACGAAAGCGGCGAGATCAGCGGGGGAAAGGGTCACCTGGCAGCCCACCTTTCCGGCGGAGCAGGTCATCTGGGGCAGGGTCTCCGCCGAGGCGTCTATAATAGTGGGAAAGCGCTTTTTCATACCGATGGGGGAGCAGCCCCCGTGGATGTAGCCGGTAAGAGGGAGAAGCTGGGCCTGCTTCAGCATCTCGATGGACTTTTCCCCCGCCGCCTTGGCGGCGGCCTTCAGGTCCAGTTCCCGCCCAGCCGGCACCACGAAGACGTGGTTTTTCTTGGACGCGCCTACGGTGACCAGGGTCTTGAAGCAGCTTTCGGGGGAGACCCCCACCCGCTCCGCCGCCGTGACGGCGTCCAGCACCCCGTCGGTGGTATCGTACCAGTGGGGGGTGTAGGAGATCTTTTTCTGGTCCAGAAGGCGCATGACGTTGGTTTTTTCTTCCGTCATAGTGGAAACTCCTTTGAAGTTGTGGTATGATGAAACATGCTGAATCATTATAATCCCCAAAAGGAGGAAATACAACAATGAAATGGGATCTGACGTCCTACAAGGACACAGTCATGGAATATGCCAAGGCGCTGCTGGGGCAGGACAGCCCCAGCGGCTTCACCCGCCGGGCGGTGGAGAAGGCCGACGAGATCGCCCGGGGGTTGGGCTATGAGACGGAGATCGGCAACAAGGGGAACCTGACCATCTTTGTTCCCGGTAAGGACCACAGCAAGAAGCTGGGCCTCTGCGCCCATGTGGACACCCTGGGGCTCATGGTCCGCTCGGTCACCGGGGAGGGGCGGCTTCTGGTGACCCGGATCGGCGGGCCTTTGATGCCCACTCTGGACGGAGAATACTGCCGCATCTACACCCGGGACGGCAAGGTCTACACCGGCACCATCCTGTCCCTGTCCCCCGCCGCCCATGTGGAGGACGACGCTTCCACCCGGCCCCGGGACGAGAAGAATATGGCGGTGCGCATCGACGAGATCGTCCACTCAAAGGAGGACGTGGAAAAGCTGGGCATCCAGGTGGGAGACTATGTGTGCTATGACCCCAAGACGGAGGTGACCCCCTCCGGGTTTTTGAAGTCCCGGTTCCTGGACGATAAGGCCAGCGCCGCCTGCCTGCTTGCCGCCCTCAAATACATGAAGGACAAGGGCATCCAGCCCCGGCACGACGCGGAATTCGTTCTCACCGTCTACGAGGAGGTGGGCCACGGCGGCGCCACCTTCGCCCAGGACCTCTTTGAGCTTTTGGCGGTGGATATGGGCTGCATCGGCGCCGAGCTCACCTGCACCGAGGAGCAGGTGTCCATCTGCGCCAAGGATTCGGCGGGGCCCTACGACTACGAGCTTACCTCCCGGCTCATGGCCATGGCCAAGGAGAGCGGGGTGGACTTCGCCGTAGACGTGTACCCTCACTATTCCTCTGACGCCACCGTGGCCCTGCGTACCGGCCATGATGTGAAGGCCGCCCTCATCGGTCCCGGGGTCCACGCCTCCCACGGCATGGAGCGGACCCACTGGCTGGGACTAAAGGCTACGCTGGAGCTTATGGGGCTCTATCTGGAGGGGTAAAATTCATCGACTTTCAAAAACAAGCAGTATTTTCCAAGCCGGAAAATACTGCTTGTTTTTATTGCGTGGGGCACGGGGAAGGCTTACTTTTCCTCCTCTTCCTCCGGGGTGATTAGGATCCGGGCCTCGGTGACCCGGCGGTCCTCCACCGAAAGGACGGTGACGGTGAGCCGGTCATAGGTGAAGCTGTCCCCCGCCTCAGGGAACCGGTCCAGCATCTCGGTGATCCAGCCGCTGAGGGTGTTGTACTCGCTTTCAAACTCGCGGGGCTCGTAGTCCAGAAGGTCAAAAACATCGTAGATGTTCATGTCGCCGTCGAAGAGGAACTCGTTTTCCGACATCTCGGTGTAGTCGGGCTCCTCGTCCTCGTCGGTCTCGTCAAAGATGTCGCCCACCAGCTCCTCCAGAATGTCCTCCATGGTGACGATGCCGGCGGTGCCGCCGTAGGCGTCCAGCACTACGGCCATGTTCCGGCCCTCGTCCCGCATCTCCTTGAGAAGGTCGGAGATGTTTTTGGTCATGTGGACGAATTTGGGCTCTGCCATCAGCTCCCGGAGATTTACCCCCGGAAGGCCCTCCGGCTCCAGAGCCTTTTTCAGGATGTCGCTGATGTTGACGATGCCTACGATGTGATCCACGCTCTCCTCATAGACGGGGATGCGGGTATAGTGGGTCACGTCCTCCTCCGAGAAAAGCTCCTCCAGGCTGTCGTCCACGTCCACCGCCAGAAGGTCCACCCGGGGGGTCATGATCTCGTGGGCGGTGATGTCGGCAAACTCGATGGCCGACTTGATGAGCTCGCCCTCCGATTCAGTGATGACCCCCTCGTCCTGAATGGATTCCACCACCATCACCAGTTCCTCGTCGGTCATGGTAGGTTCGGCCTCTTCCGGGGTCCAGAGAGGGGACAAAAGGCCCACCAGCTTGCTCACCAGCCACACCACCGGTTTGAAGAGGGTGATGAAGAACTGGAGGGGGCCGCTGTAGGTAAGTACCAGCTGGTTGCAGTGGTCGGCGGCCAGAATCTTGGGCACGATCTCCCCGCAGATGAGAAGCAGCAGGGTGGTGATAAGCTCGGCGTAGCGCTGGCCCACGGCGCCCATGGCATCCACCAACAGTACAGTGATGACAGACGTTGTCGCGATATTCACCAGGTTGTTGCCCACCAGCACGGTGGACAGGACCTGGGTGTAGCTCTCCTCGATGCGCTGGGCCCGGATGGCCCGCTTGTCCCCAGACTCCGCCTTGGAGCGGAGCTTGTGGGGGCTGGCGGAGTTGAGAACGATCTCCGCCGAGGAGAAGAAGGCGGAGCCTAAGACCAGCACCACCACGGCAGCGATGAGCAGAGAGTTCATTTTACCACCTCCCCGCTGGAGTGGTCCCCGTCAGGGGCGGGCGTTTCTTCAGAGGGGGCGTCCGACCGCTGGGAGGGGTCCTCCTCCGGCTCCTCCTCATAGATGTCGCCCACCAGCTCCTCCAAAATGTCCTCCATGGTCACAAGGCCCAGGGTGCCCCCCCACTCGTCCAGGATAATGGTCATGTGCTGCTTGCGCTTGCACATTTCCTGAAAAAGGGTGTGGACGTCGGTGGTGGCTGGGACGGCGTAGGGCTCGCTCATCACGTCGGCCAGCCGGCACCGGCCGGTCTGGAAGAGCTGCATCAGGTAGGTCTTGGTATTGACAATGCCCACGATGTGGTCCAGATCCGGGTCATAGACCGGCAGCCGGGACAGGTTGGCCTGACGGATCTTTTCCCGGTTTACCTCCTCCGGGTCCTGAAGGCTGAGGCCGGTGATGCGGACCCGGGGAGTCAGCACGTTGTAGGCGGTGATGTCGGAAAACTCCAGGGCCGACTGGATCAGCTCGCTCTCCTCCGACTCCAGGTCGCCTGCGTCCTCGATGGTCTCGATCATGGACTTGAAGTCGTCCTCCGTCATGGACGGCTCCTCTGT
This sequence comes from Oscillospiraceae bacterium, assembly GCA_022800215.1. GTDB lineage: Bacteria > Bacillota > Clostridia > Oscillospirales > Oscillospiraceae > Vermiculatibacterium. Next base: position 32,497 of record JAAWPV010000006.1, read on the forward strand.
CTGGTTGGAAAAGAGCTTCTTCACCCCGTTGCCCAGGGCGGTGAAGAAGGCGGTCACCGGGGTCAGCAGGATCATCAGAGGGTAGATGATCCCGGACACGGCGATGGCCACAGCGTCACTGTTGGCCTTTGCGATGTTTTTGGGGATGGTTTCGCTGAACACAAAAATGATGAGGGTCATACCCACGGTGGCGATCCAGGACCCGTAGGGGCCGAACCAGTGGATGGCCAGGATGGTGGCAGTGGATGTGGCCAGAACATAGACCACATTGATGCACACCAGGGTGGTGGCCAGGGCCTTGTCAAAACGGTCCATGATCTTTTCCACCCGTGTGGGGCCGGGCTCCCCGTCCTCCGCTCTGCTTTTCATCCGCACCCGGTTGCAGTTGGAGAGGGCCGTTTCCGAGCCGGCAAAAAAGCCTCCCAGCAAAACCAGGGCGATGACCAGAATACTTCGGGGTATTGCGTCGTCCATCTTAAAAATCTTCCTCCTAAAAACCGTTTGGACCCGGTGGGAGCCGGATCAGAATATGTAGCGCACCGAACATACTTCTATGCCTATGATACACTATGTTATGGTAGTATATCAAATTACCGCCGGTTTTTCAACTATATTTCTTGATTTTCACCGCCTTTTTCTCCCTTTTCTTTCTCTCTCCGCCCTTGACAGGGGGCCAAAAGGGTGATAGAATAGCCCCACAAAAGGCGATGACCGGGAAGAGTAGAGCCAAAAACCCAGCAGCAGAGAGGGACCGGACGGTGCAAGGGCCCCTGGGCAGGCTTGAAGGCCCCCGTGAGCTGCGTGCCGGAAATGGCGCGCCGAAAGCCTCCGTTACGGGCAAAGAGTGCGGATGCGCTGCATCCGAATTCAGGTGGAACCACGGACTAAAGGAAGTGCGGAGAAGCGGACAGCGAGTGACACTGGACCGAAGCGAGGGCGAGCGCGGGGCCGCAAGGCGGCCCAAGACTAGCCCGAGTCGGAGGGAAGTGGAGCGAGCGGTCTGGCCGCTTCGCAGCATGACAGCCTTGTTCGCCCTGAGCCGAAAGGCTTGGGGCGTTTGTGCGTCTTAGGCCAAAAAATCACGAAAAGGAGCGTATCACCATGAATCACCGCGACAAGACTATGGACCAGATCATCAACCTATGCAAGGGCCGGGGCTATATCTTCCCCGGCAGCGAGATCTACGGGGGCCTTGCCAACTCCTGGGACTACGGCCCTCTGGGGGTGGAGTTCAAAAACAACGTGAAGAAGGCCTGGCTGAAGAAGTTCGTCCAGGAGAGCCCCTACAACGTGGGCCTGGACGCCGCCATCATCATGAACCCCCAGACCTGGATCACCACCGGCCATGTGGCCGGCTTCTCCGACCCCCTGCTGGACTGTAAGGCCTGCAAGGCCCGTCACCGGGCCGACAAGCTCATCGGGGACGAGCACCCCGACGTGAACGTGGACGCCATGAGCTTTGACGAGATGGACGCCTTCATCGCCGGGCACGACGACGTTGTCTGCCCCGTCTGCGGCAAGCACGACTTCACCCCCATCCGGAAGTTCAACCTCATGTTCAAGACCCAGATCGGCGTTACTGAGGACAGCAGCTCCACCGTCTACCTCCGGCCCGAGACTGCCCAGGGCATTTTCCTCAACTTCCCCAACATCCAGCGCACCACCCGGCGGAAGCTGCCCTTCGGCGTGTGCCAGGTGGGCAAGGCCTTCCGGAACGAGATCACCCCGGGCAACTTCACTTTCCGCACCCGGGAGTTTGAGCAGATGGAGTGCGAGTTCTTCTGCCAGCCGGGCACCGACCTGGAGTGGTTCGCCTACTGGAAGGACTTTTGCAAGAACTGGCTGCTCTCCCTGGGCCTCAAGGAGGAGAACCTCCGCTTCCGGGACCACGAGCCCGCCGAGCTGGCCTTCTACTCCCGGGCTACCGCCGACATCGAGTATGCCTTCCCCTTCACCGACTGGGGCGAGCTGTGGGGCATCGCCGATCGGACCGACTACGACCTGAGCCGCCACCAGGAGGCTTCCGGCAAGGACCTCAGCTACTTCGACCAGGAGAAGAACGAGCACTATATCCCCTACGTCATCGAACCCTCCCTGGGCTGTGACCGGGTGGCCCTGGCCTTCCTCTGCGACGCCTACGACGAGGAGGTGGTGGACGCCGAGAAGAACGACGTGCGCACCGTGCTGCGGCTTCATCCCTTCCTGGCCCCCTTCAAGTGCGCCGTGCTGCCCCTCTCCAAGAAGCTCAGCGACAAGGCCCGGGAGATCCAACAGGAGCTTTCCAAGGACTTTATGGTGGACTTCGACGACGCGGGCTCCATCGGCAAGCGCTACCGCCGCCAGGACGAGATCGGCACCCCCTACTGCATCACGGTGGATTTCCAGACCGTGGGCGACGAGGAGAACCCCGCCGACAACTGCGTCACCGTCCGGGACCGGGACACCATGGAGCAGGTGAGAATGCCCATCAGCGAGCTGAGGAACTGGATCGCGGAAAAGGTGGCCTTCTAATTTTGCACCAACATGGAATTGGTGGCTTCGTAAACATATAGAAAACGATCACCCCTTCACGGTCCGTTGGGCCGTCAAGGGGTGATTTTGACTTTTTCTATGCTCAATCCTCGTCCGGATTGAAGTAATAGGGGCGCATGAGACTTCCGGACTGCTCGGTGGAGTCCTTCTGATCTCCCAGCCGCAAGGTCACCTCCATGGGCCCTCTTCCCCGCCGGTTGGGCCGCCGCTGCTCCCGCTTGGCCTGCTTTGCATGAGGCGTGTCAGAGCTGCCATGTCCGGCGGAGGATGCCGGAGCGGCCTTCCCCTTTTGGGACGCTTGCCTTTGGCCTTTGGGCTGCTGGGACTGGGTGGGCTGCTCCCGCCGCTTTTTCTCCTGCCGGGCAGGCCGGCCTTCTTCCCGGCCCTGCTTCTGTTGGGGCTGCCGGCTCTCTCGCTGCTGGTTCCGGACCTGCCGGACCGGATCGTTCCGCCGCTGGCTCTGGACCGGCCCCTTGGGAGCCAGCAGCCGGGCAGTGGCGTCCATGATGACCTCCTCTGCCGATGGGTCGTTTTGGAACCGCTGAGCCTGAATGGCCCGCTCTTCAGCGAGCCAGGTCTCGAAAGCAGTATCCTGGGCAGAGGGCTTCTCCTGCTGTGTGCCCTTGCTCCGCCCGGCGGAGCGTTCACGCTGCCCCTGCTTGGGGGCCATGGCGGAGAGGGCGTCCTCCAAAGTTCGGCTGACCCGGTAGCCCGCCGCCGCCCGTTTGCCTGCGGCGGGCGTTTGTGCCCCTGCTGCCGGCGATGAAGGAGCCTTACGGGTGGGCTGGCTGGAGGCCTGCTTTCCCTGTCGGGGCTGGGCCTTCTGCTCCTGCCGCCTGTTCTGGGGAGTGGGAGACTTCCGGGCCAACGGCTCTGCCTTTCCGGCTTCACCTGCACGCCGGGCCTCCTCCCGCTGCTTCTTTCGCTCCCGGGCGGCCTGGCGGGCCTCCTGGTCGTCGGCGTTGACGATCTTGCCGTGTTTATCCCGCTTGGGGGTCTCGAAATTCTCCATGGGGAAGGGGTGGCCCTCCACCACGGGGATGGGCTTCTTCAGCAGCTTTTCAATGGGAGCCAAAAGCTCCTTCTCTCCGAACTCGCAGAAGGAGACCGCCGTGCCCCCGTGGCCCGCCCGGCCCGTCCGGCCAATACGGTGGACGTAGGTCTCGGGCACGTCGGGCAGGTTGTAGTTAAAGACGTGGGAGAGCTCCTCAATGTCGATGCCCCGGGCTGCGATGTCGGTGGCCACCAAGGCCTTCACCTTACCGGACTTGAAGTCGGAAAGGGCCTGCTGCCGGGCGGTTTGGCTCTTGTTGCCATGGATGGCCGCCGAGGGGATGCCCGCCTTCTGAAGGTCGGCGGCCACCTTATTGGCCCCATGCTTGGTCCGGGTGAAAATGAGGGCGTTTTTCACGTCGGGGTGCTTCACCAGCATACTGAGCAGCTTGCTCTTGTTCCCCCTGTCCACGTAGAAAAGCCGCTGGTCGATGACCTCCACCGGGGAGGACACCGGGTCCACCTCCACCTTGACGGGGTCCGTCAGTAGGGAATCCACCAGCCCCTGGACCTCCGGCGGCATGGTGGCGGAGAAGAAGAGGGTCTGCTTCTTTTGGGGAAGCCAGGTGAGAATTTTCTTCACGTCGTGGATAAAGCCCATGTCCAGCATCCTGTCGGCCTCGTCCAGCACAAAAATTTCCAGCTTTTCCACATGGATGAAGCCCTGATTGTGGAGATCCTGGAGCCTGCCGGGGGTGGCCACCAAAATGTCCACCCCGGCCTTCAGCTTATCCACCTGGGGCTGCTGCCCCACCCCGCCGAAGATGACGGCGGAGCGGAGGGGCAGATTTTTGCCGTAGTGCTCGAAGCTCTCCTGGATCTGGAGGGCCAGCTCCCGGGTAGGGGTGAGGATCAGGGCCCGGATGGGCCGTCCCTGGGCGGGATGGGCGCTGAGCCGCTGCAAAATAGGTGTGGCAAAGGCGCAGGTCTTGCCTGTGCCTGTCTGGGCACAGCCCAGCACGTCCCGGCCCTGGAGGGCGGGGGGAATGGCTTTCTCCTGAATGGGGGAGGGCTTTTCATAGCCCAGCTTCTTGAGGGCGGCGAGAATTTCGGGGTACAGCCCCAGTTCTTGAAAGGTCATGCTTTTCGTTCCTTTTTGTCGAATGTCCCGGCCACAACAACATAGGGGCGTGCCGTTGGGCACGTCCCGGGTCGGGAAAGCGGAATTTTATAGCGGCCCTGGGGCCGGACCTCCTCCTTCCGCTGGAGGGGCCTAAACACGGCGCAGCCGTGAAACTATCTCTACTATGGATAGTATAACAGCTTTGGATAAAAATTACAAGCCCCGGGGCTTCTCCGACAAAAGGATACAGGAAAGAACGGTTTTTCGGCCATGTTCAGCTTCTCCGCCAAGGTTCGGCCCACGGTGGAATTGCCCGCGCCGGGCATCCCCGGGAGCTTAGTATTTCTCGTCCAGCAGCCGGATGAGGGCGGCGATGGTCCCTTCCGCGCAGGCGGGCAGGATGCGGGCGCCCCACGCCCGCACCTCGGGCACGCAGTTGGCCGGGGCGAAGGCGGTGGCGGCTACCGCCAGCATGGGGATGTCGTTTTGGTTATCGCCTACGCAGTAGATATGCTCCCGCTGAATGCCCAGCCGCTTGGCAAGCTCCAGCACCATGCCGCCCTTGCTGCACCCCTTTGCGGTGATCTCCAGCATGTGCTGATTGGAAAAAACAGCCTCGTACCGGTCACCCCAATGCTCCAGGATATAATCCCGGGCGGGGATCAGCAGCTCATAGTCCTGCTCCAGCATGGCCTTGTCCCAGGGCTGGGGCATCTGGGCCACAGGGAGCTCCACCGCCTCCACCTGGATGGTGTCCATATGCCATTTGCTCCACTTGTTCAGGTTCCAGCCGTAAACCGCCTCCTCGTGGTAGGCTTCCACGCTGACGGACGGGAATTTTTCCAGGATCGTTTCCAGGTCTTCCGCCACCACAGGGGGGAGGGTAATTCGAAGAACCGACTGCCCGGTAACAGTATCATAGAGGTGAGCGCCATTGGACAAAATCACCGGGGCATTGACCGGCACCAGGGGCATTACACTGGCAAAGGCGTGGGGTGCCCGTCCGGTGACCACGGTAAAACGGCCGCCCTGGGATTTGAAATACTCCACCGCCTCCAGGTTGGCCGGGGGGATGTCCTGGCCGGGGCAGCAGAACGTATCGTCAAAATCCGTGCAGAGAAGCACCCCATCAAATTTGCCCATGTAAGTCAATCCTCAATTCTGTTTGGTCAATATCTGTTTACGAACCGCGGGTACGCTCTGCATAAGGCCCAGGGCGATGAGGTCCACCGCCAGCACCAGAAGGCAGAACACCCCGTTGAAGAAAGCGGAGTAGATCCAGGGGTTTACCATGGGGATGCCCAGGAATTCCTCGGGCATGTACATATACCAGAGAAGAGCCCCCGAAAGAGTCAGGCTGAGCCACCGGCCCGGGGTGGCGATAAGGGTGCCCCACAGCCAGCCCAGCTTCTTGCCGGCGGCAAAGCCGCAGGGGAACACCAGGGTGTAGGCCACCACATAGTCCAGCAGCATGGACTGCCAGCTGATGGCGATGCCGCCCCCCAGGAAGTACTGCAAAACCCCGTTGATGAAGCAGCACAAAAGGCTCCACTTGGGGCCCCAGCGCAGGCAGTAGATGAGGATGGGCAGCATGGAAAGGTCGATAGAGCCCCCCTGGGGGAACCGGTAGAAGGGGGGGACGAGGTTGTCCAGCACATACGCAAGGGCCAGCATCAATGCGGCCTCCACAATGGCGCGGACGGTAAGATGGGACTCGGTGTTGCTTGTCATAGATTTTTGCCTCTCTTTACTAAAAAGTACCGCAGGCGCAAACCGGAATGGCGCGTCGCGGTACGAAAAGAGACAAAAAGTCACTCGATCGCTCCCTACGCCGGCATTACCCGGATCAGGTGTAGACCCCGGAGAGAACCCGGGATCAAGGGACCGGGGGCGGCGATACGCCCCGCATCACAGCCGGACTTGCGTCCAGCGCCCCTGCTATTCTGTTTTGTCCTTACGGTCTGGCCTTATTGTATACGCCCGAGGGAATTTTGTCAAGGAAAAGAGAGGCGGCCTGACAGGCCGCCTCTCCGCAAAAAGGACGTTTAGTCGTATGTCTCTTACCGTTTGGCGGCCAGCCTGCCTGCCCGGCGGCCGAAGGTGACGCTCCGGCCCGCGGCAGCGCCCGCCAGCAGGTTGGGATAACTGGCGTCAAAATAGCCGCCTGAGCAGTCACCCGCTACGTAAAGGCCCTCGATGGGCTTGCCCTCTGTGTCCAGGGCGTTCATGTTGGTGTCGATCTTGATGCCATCCAGGGTGCAGATGAAGTAACCGCCGCTCATACGGATGCCCTCAAAGGGAGCGGTCCGGAGCTGGGACAGGCGGTAGGGCTCTTTGCCGAAGTCCTCGTCCTTCTGCATATCATAAAGTTCGTTGTACCGGTCCACCGTAGCCTTGAACTGCTCCACGGGAAGGCCCAGCTTCTCCGCCAGTTCCTCGATGGTGTCAGCCTTCACCACATAGCCCTGCTCCCGGTACATGGGCATGAATACCCCCTCATTGAACTCCAGCGGCCATACGGCTTCGGCGCCGTTGGCGTGGGGGAACATCCGGCTGCAGCCGTGGGAATCAAAGCGCTCCATATCCTTGATATAGTCGGCGTCCCACACCATGGCATAGGTCATGCCGGGCAGGTTGAAGGCGTCATGTAGAATGTGGTCGTAGCAGCCCGATTCATTGGTGAACCGCTTGCCCTCCAGATCCACCTTCAGGAAGGGCTGAGAACCCATCCAGAACAGGATCCCGTCTCCATGGTCACAGCCCACCTGGTCAGGGCGGATGCCGCCCCGGTCAAAGAACATACCGGCATGACTTTCGTCCATAGCGGCCCCGGCCCACAGGCAGGCCTTGATGCCGTCACCCTGGCTGCCGGGATAGGAATAATTGATGTTGATCATCTTCGCGCTTTCGGGTTGGAGGGCCTTCATCATGTCCATGTTGAGGCTGTAACCGCCGGTGCAGACGATGACGCCCTTGCTGGCGTTGTAACGGACATAGCCGTCTCCGGTCTTGGCATAGATACCGGTGACCTTGCCGCCCTCCTTGATAAGTTCCACCAGAGCGGTATCATAGTGGACTTCCAGCCCCAGGTTTTTGGCATAGTCCTTTAGGACCCGGGCTGTCTTACCCTCATAATCCTCTCCCAGGTCGCTGAACTGGATGGAGTGGCCCACGTCATAGATGGGATAGCGGACGGCGTGGGAATGGTCGTCCACCTCGTGGAGGAAGCGGAACCCCGCCTCGGCCATGCGCTCGGCATACCAGTCCACGGTTTCGCCCGACTCATCGGCCCACACCTTGTAGAGCCGCTGGTCGCCATAGCCGTTGGACTGGCGGTACATCTCGGTCATGACGTCAAACTTGTCGGGGTTATCCTTGTTTTCGATCTGCTGTTTACTGCCAATGGCGGCGATGGTGTCCCGGATGCCTGAGCCGCCGTAGTCCTCGCCGAATTTCTCGATGAGGATGGTTTTGGCCCCCTCCTCCACGGCGGCGCAGGCGGCAAACACCCCGGCAGTGCCGGCGCCAATGACCAGCACCTCGGTATCGTAGGTCTTTGCCACGTCACTGTCCTTGATCTCAGGGGCGGTGCCCAGCCAGTCGGCGGCACCCTGCGCCTCCTGACCGCCCTCACTCCGGAGCAGACTCACATCAATGCCCTTGGCCTGGGCGATACAGTCCTCCAGCGCAGCCTTAGCGGCTTTGGAGGTAACGGTGGCGCCGGACACAGTGTCCACCTCAATGCTCTGCTTTTCCAAAATCTCCTGGGCCATTTTCTCGCCCACGGGCTTGCCCAGGCCTTCCGTCTCACCGGCGGTGTCCACGGCAGCTTCCAGAATTTTCGTCTCATCCACCTTGATGGTGACGGTGACGGCGCTCTCCATGCCCTGGGCAGAGGCGGTGTATGTACCGGGGGTATAGATCTTTTCCCCGCCCTCACCGGGAGCCGGGTCCTTACTGCCGCAGCCGGCCAGCATTCCGATGGCGGCCACGCCGGCCGCTCCCGCGGCCCCTTTCAGGAATTCCCGGCGGCTTAGCTGTTTTTTCTTCTCGCTCATATCCATTTTCCTCCTTATTTCCTGTCTTGGCGGCTTTCCCGCCCTTTGCCATTATTGTAACAGCTTTACATTTGGGGAAAAAGGAGATATAATTTTGACATAAACGCAGGTTCAGCCTGCGTCTCGGAGGGCGCTCATATGGACATCACTCAACTGCGGTATTTTCTTAAAACGGCAGAGCTTCTCAACTATACCCAGGCGGCGGAGCGGCTGTTCATCACCCGCCAGTCTTTGCGGCAGGCCATCGGCAATCTGGAGGGAGAACTGGGTGCGCCCCTTTTCCGCAACGAGCACAACCACCTGTCCCTCACCGAATGCGGAACCTATCTGGCCTTGCGGGGCGCGGAGGTGGTCCGGGATTTTGAGGGCATGTGGGCGGATACGGTACGGCTGGCGGCGCAGCAGGTAAGCCTAAAAGTGGCTTTTTCCGAAAGCCTGTTCCCTTTGCTTCTCCCTGAGCTGGACAGTATTGCCCAGCGTTTCCGTGTGCAATTTCCTCACATCCCACTGGAGCTTTTCCAGTGGGACTCAGACCGGGTGATGGCTGCTGTCGAGACTGGGGAGATCGACTGTGGCTGTGTGCTGCAAATGCCCTGTGAACACCCGGGATGTACGGTCCATGTCCTGCGAACATTCCCCGCCGCAGTGGACTATGGGGAAGATTTTCCCCTCCGAGGTCGGGAGGCGGAAGCGTTTTCTCTCAGGATGTTGGACGGGCTGCCCTGCATCGGGATGGGAAGCCCCCAGCGGCATCTGCGGCCATTGTGGGAGGATTGCCTCGTCCAGGGTGTTCCGCTGAACTATCAGGTGGTACCCAACACCATTGATGCCTTTTATCAGGTCCAAAACAGTCTGGCGGCGGGTTTTGACATTTTTGAGGACGGAAATCTGGGCGGTCGTCCCATTTATTCCATCCCTTTGCCCGACTATACCTTTGAGCTGGTCCTTCTTTGTCACAGGCCCAGCCTCAATGCCGGCCCGGCAGAGCTTTTCTGTGATTTTATGGAAGAAGAGGGGCGAAAACGCTACCCCACGGAAGACACCGCCAAATAAAGCAGGAGGGATACCGACCCGGTATCCCTCCCGATTTTTATGAATTGGCCGGGCACTGCCTGCCGGTGTGGTCGATGGTGTAGTCGGTGTTGTACTCCCCGGGCAGGATGAGCTGGGAGATAGGCGCGAAGGTGTAGCCCTCCTGCAAAAGGGTTTCCAGAATGGTAGGCAGCGCCTCGGGAGTATGGAGGGCGGCGTTGTGGAAGAGAACGATGGACCCGGCCTGGACCTTGCTTGTGACCCGCTTGGTGATGTCGGCGGCGGAGAGGTCCTTCCAGTCCAGAGAGTCCACATCCCACTGAATGGGCTCCATCCCCATGGAACGGATGGCGGTGATGACATTGTCGTCATACTCCCCGTAGGGGGGGCGGATAAGGGTGGGCCGCACCCCGGTCACCGCCTCAATCTTGTCGTTGCAGGCGTTGACGTCGGCGATGATCTCGTCGGCGGAGAGCTGAGACATATGGGCGTGGGTGTTGGAGTGGTTCATCACCTCGTGGCCCGCGTCGGCAAGGGCCTTCACCGACTCGGGGTATTTGTCCACCCACTGCCCCACCACGAAGAAGGTGGCCTTGATGTTGTACTTGCCCAGAATGTCGATGAGCTGCTGGGTGTCCTCGTTGCCCCAGGCTGCATCGAAAGAGATGGCGATCATCTTTTGATCCCGTTGGACGCAGTAGATGGGTAGCTGCCTCTGGGTGGCCGAGGCCATCACCGCCGGGGCGTTCACCGCCCCGAACATCAAAACCGCCGCCAGGGCGCAGGCCAGGGCGGTGAATCCTTTGCGTTTCAGGAAAAACAGCTTTTTCATAGAAGGACCCTCCTTGTCTTTTCTGTCCCATCTATATGAAAAGCCGCGCCCTTCCATGCCCTGGCGCCGCAAAAAAGCATAGCTATGCCTTGATTTCCCTGTACTCACATGATAAAATATAAACAAAGTAGAAATATGAGGTCCTCTGGAGAACATATCTGACCTGGATGCGTTAACCCGCATCCAGGTCAGAAGCCTTTTTGATAAAGCCTCCATTTAAAGGGAAGAAGCTTCTTGCGTTGGCGCTGAGCCTGACCATGGCGGGGTCCATGTTGTTTGGCTGCAGCGCAAAGCCCACGCCCACCGCCCACGCCTACACGCAGGGAACCTATTATGCCACAGGAACCGGACTGGGCGGGACCATCGAGTTTGAAGTTACTTTTGACGCCAATTCGATTACAGATGTAAGCGTCCTGTCTCACTATGAAAGCGCGAATATCGGGGGCAAGGCGCTGACGGAGTATGTGGATGCTTTACTGAAGGATCAGGACATCGCGAAGGTCGAAGCGGTTTCCGGAGCCACCGTGACCTATGACGGGTTTGTGGAGGCCATGACTTCCGCCGTTGGGCAGGCGACCGGAAAGGAGGATGTCCGGCAGCATACCGACACGCAATTGAGCACGGAGGACATGGAGGTCAACGCCCAGGTCCTTGTTGTAGGGTGCGGGTATTCCGGACTGGTTGCGGCCATTTCCGCGGCGGAAGAGGGCGTGCGCGTTGTGGTCCTGGAAAAAGGAAACAGCTATGCCAACTGCGGACACAGTATCACTGCCTGCAATACGCCCTGGCAGGAGGCGACAGGGCAGAGCGACAGCGTTGAAGCGCTTACCCGGTTCTGGCTGGGCTGCGGAACGGCGCTGGGCTGTGAGACGGTGGATGAGGAGATGATCCGGTTTGCCGCGGAACAGTCCGCTTCCGGGATCCAATGGCTGACAGACCAGGGGGTGGAGTTTGTAGGCTGCACCATGGCGCCTACCAATCCCTTCCAGTCTCCTTTCCGTACCCATGTGACCACGGCCTCCCGAAACGGACAGAAGGCGTATATGGAGCCCCTCTATAATCGGGCACAGGAGCTGGGAATTGAGATCCTGTTTGACACGACTGCGACCGAGCTGCTGCAAAATGATGCCGGCGCAGTGATCGGCGTCAAGGCGGCCAACGAGGCGCGTACCATCACGGTCCATGCTGATGCGGTCATCCTCGCCACCGGAAAGCAGGGGGAAGGACAGGGCATGGCAGAGGCGGTTGGCGCACACATAACCGGGAATGAGGAGCCCATGGTCTCGCCCTCTAATATGGATGGGGCGGACGGCGACTATGCCGGCGCCGCCATGTATGTGACCGAGGAAGGGACTCGTTTTATCAACGAGCATCACTACTTTATGCATCGGGCGGCCTACGCCAGGTCGCTGGGGATGCATTCCTATTACGGGATCTTCGACAGCGAGATGATCGACGGGGCGACCCTGGAGACCGGCATCACCAATGGGTCTGTGGTAAAGGCAGACACCATCGAGGAGCTGGCCGGGAAGCTGGGGATGAACGCAGACACCCTGGCCAACACGGTCGCTAAGTATAACGGCTATTGCGACACCGGAGTTGACGAGGAGTTTGGAAAGCCGGCGGAGGCTACAGGATATGTCTTTGATCCTGACCGGGCCAACGAGTATGATGTTGACTCTATTGAAAAGGTATATCATCTGCTCAATCGGATCGACACGGCGCCCTACTATGCGGTCACCTATGTGGTGCCCCATACTTCCAATACCAACTGCACCATCAACATCAACACAGAGGTTCTGGACAGTGCGGGCAGCGCGATCCCCGGCCTGTATGCCAACGGCGAGGTGGCCCGGGCCCAGATTTTCGGCCTGATCTATCCGCAGTCCGGCGTTTCCCTGTCTTTCTATCTGACTTATGGCCGGGTGGCCGGCCAAAACGCTGCCAAGTACGCCCAGAGTAAATAAAGCAGAACGGAAAATTCCATATTCAGCAAGGCCCCGGGAAGACGGGAGCGGCCCTTGTTTATTCCGTTAACGTCCCCCGCTTCCGCAAAATAGCCGCCATAGCCTCCCGGTGAGGCCCGGTGACCGCCTCCATCCACCGCAGCAGCACTTCGTCGCTGAAGGGACTGTACCGTCTTTCCAGCTCCGCCTGGTCAAAAAGCTGGGCCAGAGGGGTCTCCCCCGCAGGTTTTCTCATATGTCTCCCCGCCCTATCTCTATAAATATATCTATAAATATAACATAAATTTTTATAGATGTAAATATAGGGAAGAATTTTTGCTATGGTTATAAAAAAGGGCTGGGGGTCATTGTTATGGAAATAGGAAAGCGGATCATAGACCTGCGGGAGCAAAAGGGCTGGACCACCAACCGGCTGGCCAACCAGTGCGGCCTGTCTCAAAGTTTTCTCCGCTCGGTGGAGCTGGAGGAGAAGGGCATCTCGGTGGAGAGCCTTTCCCTCATCTGCGACGCCCTGGGCGTCTCCATGAAGGCGTTTTTTGACTTCCCCACCGGGGAGGAGACCCTGGAGGACGCCCTTCGCCGCCGTCTGGAGCGCCTGACAGAGCGTCAGAAGCAGGCTCTCCTTCAGTTTCTGGAGGCCATGGAGCCGGGGCGGTGAGCAAACGTCAGAAAATCTTAAGTTGCCAAATCCCCCCATCCGTGGCATAATGGGACTATCCAATCAAGATAAGGAGGACAAGCCATGAAAACCATTCTGGTAGCCGGCGGCGCCGGCTATATCGGCAGTCATATGACCGCTCTTTTGGTGGAGCGGGGTTACAACGTGGTGGTGGTGGACAACCTGGCCACCGGCCATTGGCAGGCCGTGAAGGGGGCCAAGCTCCGGGTGGGAGATTTGAAGGACGCCGCCTTTTTGGACCGGGTCTTCTCCGAATTTTCCATCGACGGGGTCATCAACTTTGCCGCCTTCTCCCTGGTGGGGGAGAGTGTCGGTAACCCCCTGAAATACTATGACAACAATGTAGGGGGCGCCGTGGGCATCCTCACCGCCATGAAGAACCACGGGGTCAATAAAATCGTCTTCTCCTCCACCGCCGCCACCTACGGCGAGCCCGAGAAGCAGCCCATCGAGGAGACGGACCCCACCGACCCCATCAACCCCTACGGCGCCACCAAGCTGGCCATCGAGGGCCTGCTCAAGTGGTGCGATAAGGCCTACGGCATCAAGTATGCCGCCCTCCGGTACTTCAACGCCGCCGGGGCCAACACCGATGCGGACATCGGGGAGGACCACTCTCCCGAGACTCATTTGATCCCCAACGTCCTGGCCGCCGCCCTGGGCAAAAAGTCCCTGGAGCTCTACGGTGACGACTATCCCACCCCCGACGGCACCTGCGTCCGGGATTATATCCACGTCCGTGACCTGGTGGAGGCCCACCTGCTGGCCCTGGAGTACCTGGACAAGGGGGGTGAGAGCGGCCCCTTCAACCTGGGCAGCGGCGACGGTTACAGCGTGAAGGAGATCGTGGAGACCGCCCGGGCCGTCACGGGCAAGCCCATCCCCGCTGCCATCAAGCCCCGCCGCCCCGGGGATCCCCCCACCCTCATTGCCTCCAATAAAAAGGCCCGGGAGGTGCTGGGCTGGACCCCCAAGCGGGACCTGAAGACCATTATCGCCGACGCCTGGACCTGGCACCAGGGCCACCCCGACGGCTACGGGAACTAAAATCTTATTGCAATGTGAACCCCCCGCTCTCCAAGGAGAGCGGGGGGTTCTTGTCCTTGTTATGGTACTGTGAAAAAATAAATAAAAAATGATGGAATAGTATTTTCAAGCGATAGGATATGAAATGACGCAAAGCCACATGAACACTGTACTTTTCGGCACACCAACACTCTATCGCTGAATTATAAAACGTCTTGATTGGTGCCCAAATGGTGCCTACATTCAGCGGGAGCATATAAAAAGCTGTATAAAGAAGTAAAGAAATATGCTTTCCAACGCTCTATTTCATCGCTGTTTTTGTCCCTGCTTTTTGACTTTTGGAAGTTGCCTACTATCCTTTGGTATTGGTTCGGTTTTGACAATCGCATAGTGTGCCGCGCCGTGTACACCCGTTTTGTTACGCAGTAAAACGCTATTTTAAGGGGAACGAGTGTAAAACCCTTACTGTCCCTGTTATGTGTCTGCAAAGCCTTGCAGATAGTGGCTTAATCAGTTTCCTCTGCGTAATGTTTCTCCATGATATATAGAGGGCGAAAGCACTCGTTGCTTTCGCCCCTTGATTACCCCACAGCAGGGGCAGGCGGGCTTGTCAACGACGGCGAAGCCGTTCATTTTATCGTTGACAAGGATGGGCTGGCCCTGCTACCGCTTGCGTGTTATATGCTCATTAGCTTTACCACTCAACTATATTTAATGTGTTCCACTTTTTTAACCATTTATTGCACTTTTGTATGTATGTTTCTTTCGTTATCTGAGTTTTATTAGCTCTAATTATTTGTCCAAACATATCATTTAATCCATATGGCGCATATACAAGGAACTGATTATCTACAAGTTTTACTCCGATAGAGGTAGCTGTAGTAGGCCATGTATTTATAGCTGCTTCAACAGATTTATAAGGCTGTAATTCATAACCATAATGATCCTTATACCACAAATGAACTCTGGCTTGGTTTTTTACATCTATTTCTACTGGTAAATGAGCAAATTTGTGTTGTACCAACTGTATTATATTGTTTTCACTTTCGTATGAAGTATCGGCGTCAAAATAGACAAAGTCAACATCAGATATGCCATACATCAAGTCTAAATTGTTTTGATAATTCCAAACAGTTTGACAGATACAACCTGCACCAATGTAATAGTTAGGTATTTCAAGTGTTTGCGCCTTTTGTATAATTTCAAATATAACTGCATTTTCTTTAATGATGCTGTACAATTTCTGTTTCTGAAATTCTAAGTCACTATTGTAACCTATCATTTGCTTCCCTCCCAAACTAATATAAAAATAACATCGTTGCTTTCTGACTTTTATCGTATCACATCTTGCTCCGCTTTTCCACTTCGTTTTTTGAACCTCACAGTGGATAGTCATTTACGAAAATACAAAGAGGGTTTGGAAGAGCAAGCATAGGAAGAGGGTACCCTCTTC
>JAAWPV010000054.1 GCA_022800215.1 Oscillospiraceae bacterium
GGTCCGCAAGATACGAGTATGACTCCCCTCGCCTTACGGTGACATGATAACGCAAACTCTTTTTTTCGTCAATGGGTTTTCACCATTTGTAACACAACGGTAAAATTAGCGGAGAATTATTACAGAAGCGTTACGGGACATATTTAAGGTAGTAAGAAGCGTCACAGGAATTGAATCTTGACAAACAGTGAAATCAGGTTATAATGTAAGTGTAAGGGCGCTGCGACAAGCGGTTGGCCCAGATGGATCAGGTTTTTAAGTAAGACTTAGAAAACCGTCACCGGCCAGGGTGGCGGTTTTCGCTTTTTACTCTTATCGTTACGACATACCCGAAGATATGGAACGTCAAAGTAATCGGCACAAGCCTCACCCCCTTTCGGGTGGTGTGACCAACCGCCTGCCTCTTGTGCAGCGCCCGGCTTTATTCTACACTTTTCGACGGTGGTTGTCAAACATACGTTTCTAACAGTAGTGATTTTACCCCCAAGTGTGGGACGTTTGCGTACATCCAAGAGAAAATTTTTTCAAAAATTTTTCTTGCCCCCGTCCCGGCTATGGGACAGCTCCTTTTTCCACGCCTGCATTTCTATGACATTTTGTCATAAATGTGGGAACTTTTTATATTTTGGAACGTCTAATATAGAAAGGTATACGTTCAGAATTTTTTAAGAATTTGTAACCGCTTTGTTCCTTGTCCTTTTTTATAGGGAGGACTATAATAAGCATAGCAAAATTTTTCAGCCAGGAGGAACGATCATGTCGGAAATGCAAACACCAGTGGCAGAGCCCGTTCAGGCCCCTGCCGCCCCCAAGAGCCAGAAAAGTCATGAACAGAAGCAGAAAAACAAGCGGAACGTGAAAAACATCATCACCCTTCTTGTGATCGCGGCCATTGTCATCGCCGTGGGTTTTGCGGTGTGGTATTTCGTCTTCCGGGAGGACGAAGGCGCCAACAAGGGCGAGCCCCTCTTCGACGAGGCCATGATCAACTCCATCATCCAGACCGCCGACGTGTCGGGCACGGCCAACGCCAAGGACTCGGCCAGCATCACCCTGACCCAGAGCGGCGTGGTGGAGGAGCTCTATGTTTCCGAGGGCCAGATGGTCTACGAGGGCGACCCCCTCTTCGTCATCTCCAGCGAGGCCGCAGAGGAGGCCCTGCGGACCGCCCGGGAGAGCTATCAGGCCCAACTGGAGAGTATGCAGAAACTCCAGGAGGAGATGGCGGACCTTCGGAAGAGCCGCAGTGACCTCACCATCACGGCCCCCCACGCGGGCAAGCTCACCGAGGTGGCCGACATTAAGGTGGGAGACCCCCTCCAGAGCGGCGAGGTCATCGGCCGGGTGGTGGACGACACCAAGCTGAAGCTGAGCCTCTATTACAGCTACGCTTACGAAAACGACATTTTCGTGGGCCAGACTGTCACCGTCTCGGTGCCTGCCACCATGGCAAGCCTTACAGGCAAAGTGGAGAAGATCAACAAGGTGCGGATGGTGACCCCGGAGGGGGGCATCAACTTTGAGGTGGTCTTCGTTGTGGATAACCCGGGCACCCTTACCGAGGACATGGCCGCTTCGGTGGGCATGACCGACGGCAGCGGCAACCCCATCTACGCCTATCAGGACGGCACCCTCCAGTACTATCAGACCACCACCGTGGCCACCAAGGCCCGGGGCCCCGTGGAGCGGCTGGCGGATCTGATGAACTACGTGGACGTGACCGCCGGCCAGGTGCTGGTGGTCCAGGGCACCAACGACGTGGACGAGCAGATCCGCAGCAAGCAGGAGCAGATCGACGCCGCCCAGAAGACCCTGGACGAGGCCGCCAAGCGGGTGGAGGACGAGGAGAAGAACCTCCAGAACTTCTCCGCCGTGGCTCCCATCACCGGCATGGTCACCGCCCTGCCCATCTATGTGGGGGCGGAGGTCACCTCGGGCTCCACCGCGGTCATGATCTCCAACAACAGCGTCATGACGGTGAACATCAAGGTGGACGATAGAAACCGGCAGTACATCAACGTGGGCGACGAGATCCCCCTTCAGGACTGGAACGGCAACTCCTACATGGGCGTGGTGGACTCCATCGCCGTCATCGGCGAGAACCAGAACGGCATCACCATCTACCCCGGCGTGGTCCGTGTGGACAATCCCATGGGCACGCTGATGGGCGGCTACTGGCTCAACGGCACCGTCAACACCGCCAGCAGCATAGACTGTATCACCATCCCCTCCGCCGACGTTCGGTATTACAGCCCCGAAGGCTCTGAGGAGCCCCAGGCGGTGGTGGTCATCAAGACCGACGAGGACCGGGAGGGCGCCATCGACATTTCCGAGCTTCCCGAGGAGATGCAGAAGGAGATCCCCAAGGGCTGCATCGTTATGCCGGTAGAGATCGGCCTCAACGACACCTATAACGTGGAGATCCTTTCCGGCGTTCAGGCAGGCGACCAGATCTGGAACAGCACGCCCAAGACGGACGGCGACGGCTATAGCTCCTGGGGCTAAGCCTGCGGGCTTTCGGAAAGGAGTGAAGCGCATTGCTCATTGACATCAAGGATATCTATAAAATTTACAACGAGGGCACCGAACGGGAGGTCCGGGCCCTGGACGGGGTAAGCCTCCAGATCGACCGGGGAGAGTTCGTGGCCATCGTGGGCCAGTCGGGCTCGGGCAAGTCCACGCTGATGAACGTGCTGGGCCTTCTGGACATCCCTACATATGGAGATTACCACCTGGACGGGCTGGACGTGACAGGGCTCACCGACAAGCAGCAGGCCCACACCCGGAACAAGGAGATCGGCTTTATTTTCCAGGGATACAATCTGCTGCCCGCCCTCTCGGCCTACGAGAATGTGGAGCTGCCCCTTATCTACCAGGGGGTGCGGCCCTCCAAGCGGCGGGAGCAGGTCCAGGACGCTTTGGAGCGGGTGAGCCTTTGGGAACGGAAAGACCACAAGCCCACGGAGATGTCCGGCGGCCAGCAGCAGCGGGTAGCCATCGCCCGGGCCATCGCCACCCACTCGCCTATGATATTGGCCGACGAGCCCACGGGTGCGTTGGACTCCCGGACGGGCCAGCACGTGCTGCAAATTTTGCAGCGGTTATATAAGGAAGGGACCACGGTCATCCTCATCACCCACGACAACGGCATCGCCGCCACCGCCCCCCGGGTGGTGCGGCTCTCCGACGGGAAGATCGTTTCCGACAGCACCCAGGAGGTGGACTGGCTATGAATTTTCAGACCTTTAAGCTGGCCATCAAGTCCATCAGCGCCCGGAAGGGCCGGACCTTCCTCACCATGCTGGGCGTGATCATCGGCCTGGCCGCCGTCATCATCATGGTGAGCTATACCTCGGCCACCACCAAACAGATGATGGACATGATGAAGGCTTCAGGCACCAACCAGATCCAGATCTACGCCTACAAGTGGAGTATGCGGGGGGACGACGACACCAGCGTCTTCGATTCCATCTACAACTACTGCCAACAGATGGACGACCTGGTGGTGGGTATTACCCCCCAGCAGTACTTCTACGGCTCGGTGCGGTACGGCACGGTGGACTCCAACACCTCCTTCGACTATTCCGACTATGACCACTATGCACCGGAAACCTATATGGTGAGCAACCAATGGGGCATCTGCAACAACGCCGTCATCGCCAAAGGCCGGGATTTCACCCTTTTGGACATTCAGCGGGGCAATCAGGTGTGCGTGCTGGGCTCCCAGGCCGCCAAGGCTTTCTTCAACTACGCCGACCCCATTGGCAAGACCATGACCTTCGACGGGGTGCCCTTCACGGTCATCGGGGTCTATGAACCCCGGTTTGATGTGGACAATCTGCCCGAGGGCTACGAGTACTTCAAGACCCGGGACAATTTCGTCCTTATCCCCTACACTTCCACCCGGGCGTTGAAGATCGGCGGCTCCGACAGCGTGGACAACTGGAGCAACGAGTTCTATGTAAAGTGTACCGGCCCCGACGAGACCCAGGAGGCCATGTCCCGGCTGAACACCTTTCTGAAGGGCGTCATCGGCGATCCCAACTCGGGCAACAGCTATGGCAGCTTCAACGTTGGTAGCACCGACCAGGCCATCGCCTCCACCGAGGACGCCACCCGGAGCCAGCAGCTCCTTATGGGCGGCATCGCCGCCATCTCCCTGCTGGTGGGCGGTATCGGCATTATGAACATCATGCTGGTCACCGTCACCGAGCGGACCAGGGAGATCGGTATCCGGAAGGCCATCGGCGCTGAGCGGAAGAACATCATCTTCCAGTTCCTCATTGAGGCCTGTATGATTTGCGGCATCGGCGGTGTGCTGGGTATTCTGGCCGGATATGTGGGCACGCTGATCGTCTGTAAAAAGGCACTGGACCTCATCATCCTGCCGGACCCGCAGATCGCCGGCCTTGCCTTCGCCATTTCGGTGGGCATCGGCATCATCTTCGGCCTCTATCCCGCCATCAAGGCCAGCGGCCTCCAGCCGGTCGAGGCTCTCCGGGCTGACTAAAGTAAGTAAACTCCATGGAGAAGGAGAAGAAAGATATGAAACTCAAAAAATTGATCGCAAGGGTCCTGAGCGCCGCCCTTCTGTGCTCTCTGCTGACGGCGGTCCCCGCCTCGGCTGCGGAGCAGGGCGGCTTCCGGGACATTTCCGACCCCGCTGTGGCCGAGGCCGCCGAACTTCTGCGCCTCATGGGCGTGGTGGAGGGGGACGGCGAGGGGTATTTCCACCCCTCCCTCACCCTGAACCGGGCCCAGTTCTGCAAGATGGCGGTCCTCCTCCGGGGGGAGGGCAAGCAGGCCAATGCCCAGGCGAACCGGACCATCTTCCTGGATGTGAAGGGGGACCACTGGGCCAGGGGCTACATCAACTACGCCTCCTCCATCACCGTGGGGGAGTCTGAGCGGCTTGTCATGGGTGTGGGGGACGGCACCTTCCACCCCGATGAGGAGATCGCCTTCGCCCAGGCCGTCACCATGGCTATGCGGCTTTTGGGCTACACCTCCGCCGATGTGAATACCGGCGCTGTCTGGTATGACGGCTATATGGCCGCCGCCGACGCCGCCGGGGTGCTGAAGGGGCTCAGCGCGGACCCCAACGCCCCCGTCACCCGGGCACAGGCCGCCATCCTGTTCCAGAACCTCCTTTTCGCAAGCCCCAAGGGCTCCAAGGAGAGCTTCCTCACCTCTATGGGGGGCAGTGAGGTGAAGGATGCTATTATCCTCAGCGTCAATGCCGAGGCCTCCGACGGCACCCCCGGGGCCGTTAAGACCACCAGCGAGACCTATAAGACCGACCGAACCTTCAGTTCCTCCATTCTGGGCCGCCAGGGCAAGCTGATCCTGGACGCTGACGGCAAGCTGGTGGCCTTTGTTCCCGATGAAAACGCCAATGACCGTTCTGTCATCGTCTCCTCCGCCCAGTCCAATTACCTCATTGCCTCCGGCGGGGAGCGCATCGACGTGGACCCCGCCGCCAAGGTCTACCGCGGGGAGAACAGCACCTCCTGGAAGGATGATTTCCACAACGCCCAGGGCAAGTCCGTGACTCTCCACTATGCTGCCAGCGGCAAGCTGAGCTACATCTATGTGGCCTCCTCCACCTCCGCAAGCTCCACCGTCCGGGTGGCCCGGACCAACCCCAATGGCTCCAACCCCTTCGCCTCCATGGCCTCTGGGGCCTCCCTGGTGAAGAACGGCCTGCCCGCCACCGCCGATGACCTGCGCCAGTGGGACGTGGCCACCTACAACGCCTCCTCCCGAACCATCCAGGTCTCTGATTTGAAGCTCACCGGCATCTATGAGAGCGCCTCCCCCAGCCCCGCCTCCCCTCTGGAGATCACGGTGATGGGCCGCACCTTCCCTCTGCTCTCCACCGCCTGGAGTGACCTTGCCTCCTTCAAGATCGGAGACCGGATCACCCTGCTCCTCACCGTCGAGGGCGATGTGGCGGGGGTGGTGTCCGCCTCCACCGTCAGCGGCAACGCCGTGGGCGTGGTGGAAAAGATTGAAGAATTTGGAAGTGGAGACAACAAAAAGTACGAAGCCACTGTTAAGCTTCTTCAGGGCGATCTTACCGTGGAGGGTGAGGTGTCCTCCACCGCTGCCCGGCTGAACGGCCAGCTTGTCACCGTGTCCAGCAGCTCCATCCGAAAGCTGACCCTTTCCGCTGTCTCGGGCGTCAGCGTCTCGGGCAGCCTCAACGTGGCCCAGCGCAAGCTGGGCAGCCGGGAGATCGCCGGTAATGTGATCATCTATGAGCGGGTGGGCACCGGCCCCCTGACCCCCATCAGCTATGAGGATATCACCGCCGTCACGGTCCCCCAGAGCAAGATCAGCTACGCTGCCACCGACTACGCCGGGCGGGTCAACTATCTGGTCCTCAGTGACGCCACCGGCGACTGTTATGAGTACGGCTTCCTCCATGTGGAATCCACCACAGGCAGAGATGATTTCGGCGACTTCACCACCGAAACCGCCTATGTCCGTCAGGGCGACGCCAGCGGCAACGAGATCAAGAGCACCCCCGCTCCTTTCATCGGCATGATCCGGGGCGGCGTGGCCGGCGGCGTGGCTTTCTCCGCTGATAAGAGCCGTATCGTGGGCAGCGTCACTCTGGAGTCCATCACCAAGGTCAGCCGCTCCGCCTTCGACGTGGATAACATGACCGTCACTGTGGGCGGCGTCATCTATCCCATCGCCGAGGAGGTCCAGTGCTACAACAAGAGCGCCCGCAGCTGGTTCGAGCCCGGCGAGACCGGCATGGAGAAAGCCCGGGCCTACTCTGAAACTTTGACCATCTACTTTGACCGCGCCCCCGAGGAGGGCGGCAAAGTCCGTATGATCGCTGCGGAGTGACAGAATTTCCCCCAAACAATGCAAAATTCCCCCCAAGGCCGCCCTTTCGGGCGGCCTTTTTTATACCCTTTTGGTGGCGCAAAATCCAGAAATGAGGTTCCAGGATTTTCCTGTCTACCAAATGTCTACCAAAAATGGGGTTCAAACGACTGGGGCGCAAGGGGTTGAAAAACTCCCAGATTCTTCCTTCTACCAAATGTCTA
>JAAWPV010000055.1 GCA_022800215.1 Oscillospiraceae bacterium
CACCATGATCGAGAAGCCCCACAGCTTCTCCACCGCCTGCAACATCGCCACCCAGATCATCGCCCAGGTGGCCTCCAACCAGTACGGCGGCCAGTCCATCTCCCTCACCCACCTGGCTCCCTTCGTGGACATCTCCCGGCAGAAGATCCGCCAGGACGTCATCGACGAGTGCAAGCTCCTGGGCCACGACCCCACCGATGAGGAATCCATCTCCCAAGTGGTGGAGAGCCGGCTCCGGGAGGAGATCTGCCGGGGGGTCCAGACCATCCAGTACCAGGTGGTCACCCTTATGACCACCAATGGACAAGCCCCCTTCATCACCGTCTTTATGTATCTGGGTGAGGCCCAGAACGAGCAGGAGAAAAAGGATCTTGCCATGATCATCGAGGAGACCCTTCTCCAGCGCTACAAGGGTGTGAAAAACGAAGCCGGTGTGTACATCACCCCCGCCTTCCCCAAGCTCATCTACGTGCTGGAGGAGGACAACGTGAAGGAGGGCACCGAGTACTGGTACCTGACCCAGCTTGCCGCCAAGTGTACCGCCCGGCGGATGGTGCCCGACTATATCTCGGAGAAGATCATGCTCCGGGACAAGGGCGACGTTTACACCTGCATGGGCTGCCGCTCCTTCCTGACCCCTGACCGCTTCACCGAGGCGGGCGTGGGCAACATTGCCAACGCCAAGAACTATGTCCCCGGCAAACGGAAGTACTACGGCCGGTTCAACCAGGGCGTGTGTACCATCAACCTGGTGGATGTGGCCCTCTCCTCCGGCAAGGACGAGGAGAAGTTCTGGGAGATCTTTGACGAGCGGCTGGAGCTGTGCCACAAGGCCCTCATGTGCCGCCACAACCGGCTGAAGGGCACCCTCTCCGACGCCGCCCCCATCCTCTGGCAGTATGGCGCCCTGGCCCGACTGGACAAAGGGGAGCCCATCGACAAGCTGCTCTACGACGGCTACTCCACCATCTCCCTGGGCTATGCCGGCCTTTACGAGTGTGTCAAGTACATGACCGGGGTCTCCCACACCGACCCCGAGGTGGGCACCCCCTTCGGCCTTGCCGTCATGCAGCACATGAACGACGCCTGCGCCAAGTGGAAGAAGGAGAGCAACATCGACTTCTCCCTCTACGGCACGCCTCTGGAGTCCACCACCTACCGCTTCTCCCAGTGCCTCCAGCGCCGGTTCGGCGTCATTGAGGGGGTCACCGACAAGGCCTATATCACCAACTCCTACCACATCCACGTCACCGAGGAGATCGACGCTTTCTCCAAGCTGGCCTTTGAGGCCAAGTTCCAGGCCCTCTCCCCCGGCGGCGCCATCAGCTACGTGGAAGTGCCCAACATGCAGCAGAACCTGCCGGCGGTGCTCTCCCTCATGCAGTTCATCTACGACAACATCATGTATGCCGAGCTGAACACCAAGTCGGATTACTGCCAGGTCTGCGGCTTTGACGGGGAGATCCAGATCGTGGAGGACGACGGCAAGCTGGTTTGGGAGTGTCCCCACTGCCACAACCGGGACCAGGATAAGATGAACGTGGCCCGGCGGACCTGCGGCTACATCGGCACCCAGTTCTGGAACCAGGGAAGAACGCAGGAGATCAAGGAGCGTGTCCTCCACCTGTAAGGCAGAGGAGAAATCTCCAAGCCGTGCAAGTTCCGTTAACTCCCGCTAAACTCGCTTCGCTCATCAAGCGGGAGATAAATGGAACCAGGGCCGCACCCAAGAGATTAAGGAAAGAGTGCTTCATCTGTAAGACAAGCCCAAATAGGGGCGGGCCAACGCCCGCCCCTATTTTTCAAAGAGAGAAAAAGGAGCGTTTTTATGAACTACTGCAACATCAAAACCCGGGATATCGCCGACGGGGTGGGGGTCCGGGTGACCCTCTTTGTATCCGGCTGCCGGAACCACTGCAAAAACTGCTTCCAGCCCGAGACCTGGGACTTCAATTACGGGGAGCCCTTCACCAAGGAGGTGGAAGACCATTTGATCGAGGAGCTGCGGCCTGATTTTGTGGACGGGCTGACCCTTTTGGGGGGCGAGCCGGGAGAGGCGGAGAACCAGCGGGGGCTGCTCCCCTTCCTCCAGCGGGTGCGGAAGGAGCTTCCCAATAAGACCATCTGGTGCTACTCGGGCTTTACCTGGGAGCAGCTCACCGGGAAGGAGCCCGCCCGGTGCCGGTGCGAGGTGACGGATGAATTTCTCTCCCTGTTGGACGTTTTAGTGGACGGGCCCTATGTGGAGGAACTCCACGACATCACCCTCCTGTTTCGGGGCTCCGCCAACCAGCGGCTCATCGACGTGCCCGCCACTTTGAAGGCGGGAGAGGTGACCCTCTGGCGGCCCTGATTGATCCGTTTCCATTTTCAGGAGGGTATCCCATGGACTTTTGGAACTATCTGATCCTCCTCAGCGCCTTCCCTTCGGGGCCGGCGAAAAGTAAGGAGCAAAGGATATACGACCGTAAGATCAAGAAGGCCCGCGCCTTTTCCAGCCGTTACTTCACTTCCCTTTCCCTGGCCCAGCAGGCAGACTTTGACCTTCCGCCCTATCTGGAGCTCCTTTCCGACAAATTCGGCATCCACGAAGGGACCGCCGAGATGGTGGCCCAGGAGACCGGCTTTTTCGCCCATAAGGGCGGCCTGATCTGCCAGCAGGTGGCCCCCTTGTACCAGAAAGATCCCTGGCTCTCACTGGGCGATGACTTCACTGCCCAGCTGGCGCAGCAGTATAAGCTCCCCCCTTCCGACGTGGAGCAGATCCTGTTTACCTGTTCTGACCTGTGGTTTTCTCTCTCCCAGTTTTCCTCCGGAACATTGTGGGAAAAATGGAAGGACCCGTCCTCCCCTTCGTTCAAACGCTGCCAGGCATTTATAAAGGATACCCTGCGGGAAGGCACGCTGTATCCCCTTATGAACTGGTGCGGACCTGCCGAGAAATCCGGTTCTGTCCAGCGGGCTGTAACGCAGTTCGGTGCACCCCTGGGCGCCGTATTTTCTGTCTTCCTTTCAGAGCTCTCCCGGCGAAACATGGGTTTTGCCCAGGGGACCGTCTTTCCCCTTTGACTTTTCCCGGATATCCGGGTACAATAAGTTTATCTATCCCACCTACGGAAGGAGCCCTTTCCTATGCTGTTTTCCGACAATGCCCGGTATTCCTACGCCAGTTCCCCCCTCATCGAGGTCATCTGCCAGCTGCGCTTCCCCACCATATTGTCCATCGGCTCCACCGTGCCCGCCCAGTTCCAGGAGGCGGTGCGGGAGGAGTTCCCCCAGTATGTGGCCCGGCAGGAGCAGCAGCCCATCAAGATCACCAATCCCAACGCGCCCCAGCCCCAGATCGAGCGGCCCGCCCCCATCACCAACTACAATTTCATCTCCACCGACGGCCGGTGGAAGATCAACCTGACTCAGAACTTTGTGGCCCTGTCCACCCTCCAGTACACCACCTGGGAGGAGTTTGCCCAGAAGCTGGACAAGGTGCTGGCCCTTTTCATCCAGATCTACCACCCCGCCTACTTTGAGCGCATCGGGCTGCGGTACGTCAACGCCTTCTCCCGGAAGCGGCTGGGGCTGGAGGGCGAATTGTGGGACGACCTCATCAACGCCCCCTTCATCGGGGTGCTCTCGGAGCCCGACGTGGACGAGAAGCTCACCAGCAAGAACGCCCTGGACGTGGAAATGAGTCTGGGGGAGGACCGGCGGATGAAGCTCCACGCCGGGCCCGGCCTTCTGGGCGATGGCAAGAAGGACCCGGAGCCCAAGTTCATTTTGGACGGAGACTTTTCCGTCAGCGGCAAGCAGCTTCCCGCCCAGCGCATCGCCGGGGACCTGGACGTGCTCCACGACTACGCCGTGCGGCTCTTCAACGCCGCCGTCAGCCGGGAGCTCCACGACGCCATGGGTCCCACCCCCATCGGGTAAACATTGAACTTACATTGACCGCCCTTCCCAAACCGGGAAGGGCGGTTTTTTGTAAAAGCTTCAGGCGTAGTGGTATTTGCTTCTCTTTCGGAAGAAGAACCAGATGGTGACCGCCGCGGCGATCCCCTCGGCCACACCGGTGGCCCACCAGATCCCGTTGAGGCCGAAGAGCCGGGACAGAATGAGGACGGCACCGCATTTGAGGATCAGTGTCCGAAGGCCGGAGAGGATGAGGGCGGTTTTCCCGTCCCCCAGAGCGGTAAAGAAGGCGGAGCCAAAAATATTCCAGCCGCCGAAGAGGAAGGAGACGGCAAAGATCCGGAAGCCGGTCACCGTCAAAGCCGTCAGCTCCGGATCATAGCCCACAAAGATCCGGGTCAGGGGGGCGTTGAAGATCTGGCCCAGCACCGCCATGGCAACTGTGGTGGCGCTGATAACGCGGATGCACTTGGAAAAGAGGCCCCGCAGTTCCTCCCGGTTGTCCGCCCCGTATTGGTAAGAAAAGATGGGGGCGGAGCCCATGGAGAAGCCGATGCACACGGCGGCAAAGATGAAGTCCACGTACATCATCACTGTGTAGGCCGCCACCCCCGCCTCCCCGGCGATGCTCATAAGGCTCCGGTTATAGAGGACGGTCACCAGGGAGGCGGACATGTTGGTCATCAGCTCCCCCATGCCGTTGGAGCAGCTTTTCAAAATCATTTTTGGATAGGGCTTAGTTTTGGCAAACCGAAGAGGGCTTTTGTTGGGCATGGCGAAGTAAATAAGGGGGATGCCCCCTGCCACCACATAGCCGCAGACGGTGGCCAGGGCGGCTCCTGCCACCCCCCAGCCGAGGCGGGCGATGAACACATAGTCCAGCACCATATTGGTCAGCCCCGCCCCCACCGAGAGGGCAAGGCCCATCTTGGGCCGCTCGGCGGCCACCAGGAAGCTCTGGAAGCTGGTCTGGAGCAAAAAGACGGGGGCGCCTGCCAGCATGATGGTGCCGTAGGCGATACAGTCCGGCATCAGGGCCTCATTGGCGCCGAAGAGGGTGGAAAGGGGCCGCAGAAAGAGGATGCACACCGCCGAAATGGCCACGCCCCCGGCCACAAGGGCCAGCACCAGGGTGGTGAAGTACTGCCGGGCTTTCTCCGGCTCTCCGTGACCCATGGTCTGGGCCACCTGGGCAGAGCCCCCGGTGCCCAGCATGAAACCGAAGGCGCCCACGATCATGGTAAGGGGGTAAATGATGTTCACCGCCGCCAACGCGCCGTCCCCCACAAAGTTCGAGACAAAAAGGCCGTCCACCACCGAGTAGATGGAAGTGACGATCATCATGACGATGGAAGGAAGAGTGAAGCGAAACAGTTTGGAATAGGTAAAATGGTCAGACAGTTGGATGTTCATAAAAACCGACGGGACCTCTCCCGTTTCCTTTCCAAAAACCGGGCCTTGCCCGGGTAGTATGTAGAGGCTATCATACCTGAATCACTTCCGGTTGTCAACCCTGTTTTTCCGCTGCAAAAAAATCCCTCCACCCCCTTTCTTTTCCAAAGCAAAAAGGCTATAATATCCCTAACTTAAGTTTGGAGGTCCAACTATGAAGAAGCTACTGCTGGTCATTGACTATCAAAAGGATTTTGTGGACGGGGCGTTGGGCTTTCCCGGGGCGGAAACGCTGGACGGGGCCATCGCCCAAAAAATCGCCGCTTACCGGGCAGCTGGGGATGATGTGGCCTTCACTCTGGACACCCACGGAAAGGACTACATGGACACCCAGGAGGGCCGGAAGCTGCCGGTGCTCCATTGTCTGGCCGGAACGCCCGGCGCGGCGCTTTATGGGAAGACGGCGGCGGCCAGGACCCCCGGCGACATGGCCATCCAGAAGCCCGCCTTCCCCTCTCTGGAGCTGGGGAACTGGCTGCGGGGCCGGAGTTATGACCAGATCGAGCTTGTGGGGCTGGTGTCCTACATCTGCGTCATCTCCAACGCCGTCATCGCCAAGGCTGCTTTGCCTGAGGCGGAGATCATCGTGGACGCCGCCTGCACCGCCGGGCCGGATAAGGAGCTCCACACAAAGTGTCTGGACCTTCTGGAGCAGGGGCTCCAGGTCACCGTCATCAACCGCTGAGGACTTTCGCCCCGGCAAAAGGAGGATATTGTTATGAAACAGCGTCTCAACTACACCATGCTCTGCGATTTTTACGAGCTCACCATGGGCAACGGCTACCTTCGCAACGGCATGGCCGACCAGATCTGCTACTTTGACGTGTTTTTCCGCAATGTGCCTGACGGGGGCGGCTTTGCCATCGCCGCGGGACTGGAGCAGGTCATCGACTACATCGAAAATCTCCATTTCGACCAGGAGGACATTGAATACCTCCGGGGGAAGGGCTGCTTCTGTGAGGAGTTTTTGGAGTACCTGCGGAACTTCAAATTCAGCGGGGACATCTGGGCGGTGCCCGAGGGCACGCCCATCTTCCCCCGGGAGCCTATTCTCACCGTCCGGGCCCCCGCCATCGAGGCCCAGTTTGTGGAAACCTTCATTCTGCTGACCCTGAACCACCAGTCCCTCATTGCCACCAAAACAAACCGCATCGTCCGTGCCGCCCAGGGCCGACCGGTGAGCGAGTTTGGCTCCCGAAGGGCCCAGGGCCCTGACGCCGCCCTTTTGGGGGCCCGGGCCAGTTACATCGCCGGCTGCGCCGGCACCGCCTGCACCCAGGCTGAGGAGCTCTACGGCTCCCCTGCCGGGGGGACCATGGCCCACTCCTGGGTCCAGATGTTCCCCGACGAGCTCACCGCCTTCAAGACCTACTGTGAGCTCTACCCCACCGCCGCCACGCTGCTGGTGGATACCTACAACGTCTTGAAGTCCGGTGTGCCCAACGCCATCCGGGCCTTTGACGAGGTGCTGAAGCCCCTGGGCATCACAAACTGCGCCATCCGGCTGGATTCGGGGGATCTGACCTACCTTTCCAAGAAGGCCCGGAAGATGCTGGACGAGGCAGGCTGGACCGAGTGCAAGATCGTGGCTTCCAACTCCCTGGACGAGTACATCATCCGGGACCTGCTGCTCCAGGGGGCCCAGCTGGACTCCTTCGGGGTGGGCGAGCGGCTCATCACCTCCCGGTC
>JAAWPV010000056.1 GCA_022800215.1 Oscillospiraceae bacterium
GGGAACCTTGGGCAGTCCCGGCGCGTCGTCGCAAAGTCCGCTTATTCCGTTTCCACCTGTGGTGAAAACTTCATTCGCTTCCTTGCTCCTCCTTTCCCCGCAAAAGCTGAGGACCGCTTTTGTGGGGGCCCCGGTAGGATGACCATGCCGGGATCAGAACAGCCCGGTAATTCTCCCATCCTCAGTGACATCAATGTTCTCCGCCGCGGGAACCTTGGGAAGACCCGGCATGGTCATGATATCCCCGGTGAGGGCCACAATGAACCCAGCCCCGGCGCTGACCTTCAAATTCCGCACCGTGACGTTGAAGCCCTCGGGAGCCCCCAGCAGGGTCTGGTCGTCGGAGAAGGAAT
Organism: Oscillospiraceae bacterium; assembly: GCA_022800215.1. Taxonomy (GTDB): domain Bacteria; phylum Bacillota; class Clostridia; order Oscillospirales; family Oscillospiraceae; genus Vermiculatibacterium. The sequence goes on from JAAWPV010000056.1 coordinate 354, forward strand.
ACTGGGTCTTTGCCATGCAGATGGGCAGGTCCCCGAAGCCCAGCTCCACCAGCTTCTTGTACTGCTTCTGGGCAGCGGAGGTGAGCACCGCCTGATCCCCGCCGTAGACCCTCCCCACGATAGCGTTGAGCTTATACTGGATGGAGGTGTTGTCCTCATAGGCGTAGGTGAACTTGTCCAGCTTGGGCGCCTCGCAGAGCCGGACCACCTCCTCCGCCAGGGCCTTGCCGCCCTCGCCGCCTTTGGCCCACACCTCGGAAAGGGCCACGTTGACCCCCAGCTCCTTACATTTATCCTCCACCAGCTTCAATTCCGCCGGGGTGTCTGTGGGGAAGGCGTTGATGGCCACCACGCAAGGGAGATGATAGGTGTTCCGAATGTTGTCCACGTGCCGCAGCAGGTTGGGAAGCCCCTTCTCCAGCGCCTCCAGGTTCTCGTTGTTGAGCTCCGCCTTCCCGACGCCCCCGTGGTGCTTCAAGGCCCGCACGGTAGCCACGACCACCACTGCGTCAGGCTCCAGAGAAGCCATCCGGCACTTGATATCCAAAAACTTCTCCGCTCCCAGGTCAGCGCCGAAGCCCGCCTCGGTGACTACATAGTCGCTGAGCTTCAGGGCGGCGTCGGTGGCGGCGATGGAGTTGCAGCCGTGGGCAATGTTGGCGAAGGGCCCGCCGTGGATAAAGGCAGGGGTGCCCTCCAGGGTCTGGACCAGGTTGGGCTTGATGGCGTCCTTCAAAAGGGCGGTCATGGCCCCCTCGGCCTTCAGATCGTGGGCAGTGACAGGCTCCCCCTTGCGGTTGTAGGCCACCACCATCCGGCCCAGCCGGGCCTTCAGGTCGGAAAGGCCGCTGGCCAGGCAGAAGACTGCCATGACCTCGCTGGCCACGGTGATGTCGAAGCCGTCCTCCCGGGGCACGCCCTGCATCCGGCCGCCGATGCCGTCAATGACATTGCGGAGCTGCCGGTCGTTCATGTCCACACAGCGCTTCCATGTGATGTTCTTCACGTCGATGTCCAAAGCGTTCCCCTGCTGGATGTGGTTGTCCAGCATAGCCGCCAGCAGGTTGTTGGCCGCCCCGATGGCGTGGAAATCTCCGGTGAAGTGGAGGTTGATATCCTCCATGGGAATGACCTGGGCGTATCCGCCGCCGGCGGCGCCTCCCTTCACCCCGAACACAGGCCCCAGAGAGGGTTCCCGCAGGGCCAGGCAGGTTTGCTTGCCCAGCTTGTTGAGTCCGTCGGCCAGACCCACGCTGGTGGTGGTCTTGCCCTCCCCGGCGGGGGTGGGGTTGATGGCGGTCACCAGAATGAGCTTACCCTTTCGGGGCTTGCCCTGGTAGGCGGCGGGGTCCACCTTGGCCTTGTCGTGGCCGTAGGGGATGAGCTGCTCCTCCCTCAGCCCCAGCTTGGCGGCGATCTCAGAAATGGGGCGGGCCTTTACACTCTGGGCGATCTCAATGTCAGTCAGCATAAAACATTCCCTCTCTTTCCGGTTTTTGTACTATATATTGTAGCATTTTCTTCCTGCGGGCACAATAGAAAAGGTCCACAAGCATTGTCCCATTCTCCGGGGATTTTTTAGACGAAACCTCTCCGCCGGGCTTCGGCCACCAGATGGGGCTGGATCTGGGGGTAAGTCCACTTCGACTGTTCCCTGGGCAGCTCGTCCAGCAGGTACACCCGCTCGATCTCGCTGTGGAGTTCCCCCTCGAACCGGGTGATCTCCGCAAAATAGAGCATCCCATAGTCCCCGTAGGAGTAGGGGCAGATGGGCTTCAGGGTATATTCCAACGCTCCCGTCTCCTCGTAGAGCTCCCGCCGGGCGGTCTCTTCCATGGTCTCCCCCGGCTCCCGGTGCCCCCCGGGATTTTCCAGGGTATCCCGCTCCTTGTGCTTGCAGAAGACCCATTTTCCGCCGCTTCGGGCGATGATGACCGCAAATTTGAAGAGGCTGTCCTCCGCCTCGTCATAGAATTTTACTTCTGGCATACCGCTTTCCCTCCCCTTCTTTTTCCCCTATTTTACCATATAACTGCTCTTTTCACAAGACACGCACTTGCTTTTCCCTGGCATTTAGGGTACAATGTCCCATAGTGACTTTTGATACTCATATAAAGGTGATGGACTTTTGAAACGTAAATTTTTGCCCGTGCTTGCCCTTTCTCTGCTGCTCAGCGCATGCACCGCCCCGATCCAACCCACCCCCACTTCGGAGCCTACTTCGGTCCCTCAGGCCAATGAAACCCTTCTGGCCATGGACACGGTGATGCAGCTCACTGTCTATGGAGACAACGCCACCGCCGCCCTCAGCGCCGCAAAAAGCGAGATCCTGGCCATGGAAAACCGTCTCTCCGTCACGCTGGAGGGCAGCGACATCTGGAAGCTGAACCACAGCGAGGGGCAGCCCGTCACCGTGGGCGACGACGCCGTCTTCCTGCTGGAGACCGCCCGGGACCTGGGAGACAAGACCGGGGGCGCTCTGGATGTGACCCTTTACCCTGTGGTAAAAGCCTGGGGCTTCACCACAGGGGAATACCAGATCCCCCCGGAGGACACCATCGCCTCCCTTCTGGGGCGGGTGGACTACACCGCCCTTTCCTGGGAGGGCAACGACGTGACCCTCCCGGCGGGCATGGAAATGGACCTGGGCGCCATCGCCAAGGGCTACGCCGGGGAGCGGGCGGCCGATATCCTCCGGGATAACGGCGTCACCTCCGCCCTTCTCAACATGGGGGGTAATGTCCAGACGGTGGGGGCCAAGCCCGACGGCACCGCCTGGCGCATCGGCATCCGGGATCCTCAAAAGAGCGCTACCGACTATCTGGGCGTCCTGTCGGTCATCGACCAGGCGGTGGTCACCTCCGGCGGCTACGAACGCTTTTTTGAGGAGGATGGCGTCCGCTACTGGCACATCATGGACCCCAAGACGGGCGCCCCCGCCCGCAGCGGACTCACCGCCGTCACCATCGTTAGCCACAGCGGCGCTCTCTGCGACGGGCTGTCCACCTCCCTCTTCGTCATGGGGCTGGAGAAAGCCTCCGACTACTGGAGGGAGCAGGGGGACTTCGAGGCCATTTTCATCAACGAGGAGAACGAGGTCTGGATCACCCCCGGCCTCCGGGACTCTTTCTCCCTCACCCAGAATTCCGGCTATACGCTGCATATCGTGGAGGAATAACATGAAAACAAAGTCCAATCGCTTCTGGCTCATCATCATCGGCGTTTTTCTGGCCACCTTCCTTGCCCTCTGCGGCTATCTCATCTACCGCGCCCAGCAGCGCTCCGCCGCCCTCCAGGTGGAGGGCCCCGTGGCCATCGTCTACCTGCACAACCAGGTGGTGGATGTGGTGGACCTGGGTGCCGTGACCGAGCCCTACACCAAAAGCTACGGCAAGGAGGCGGACGGTTCCAACACAGTAGAGTTCGCCCCGGGCCAGGTCCGGGTCTCTGAGGCCTCCTGTCCCGACCAGATCTGTGTCTCCCAGGGCTGGATCGACCACACCAGCATCCTTCCCATTGCCTGCCTGCCTAACTCCCTGATCATCGAGGTGGTCACCACGGAGGACCTGGGGCTGGACAGCGCCACTCAGTGAGGTAACATGATATGAGAATGAACACCAAACGGCTTGTCTACTGCGCTCTTTTGACCGCCATCGCCCTCACCATCTTTATGGTGGAAAGCCAAATTCCCTTACCCGTGGCCATCCCGGGCATGAAGCTGGGCCTTGCCAACATCGTCACCGTCTACGCCATGTTTGCTCTGGGCCCCGGCAACACTCTGCTGATCCTTCTCTGCCGCATCGTCCTCAGCAGCCTTTTCGCCGGCGGCTCCACCATCTTTTACTCCCTGGCCGGGGGCCTTCTCTGCTACGTGAGTATGCTCCTTCTGCGGAAACTCCTCACCGTCAAGCAGCTTTGGGCCTGCGGCGCTATCGGCGCCATCTTCCACAACATCGGTCAGATTGGCGCCGCCATCGCCATCTACCAGGTCCCCCAGCTTATCGTGTACCTGCCCTTCCTCCTGGTGGTGGGCATCATCGCCGGTGCCTTCACCGGCCTTGCCGCCCAGTTCCTGCTGGCCCGCATCGGCGACAAGATCAAGCTATGACGGATTTCATTCAATAAAAGAACCGTTCTCCCATTTGGGAGAACGGTTCTTTTCTCAGTCACAGTTTCATTCCAGGGTGAACCGCCCGTTCTCCTCCCAGAAGCTGGCAGAGTAGAAGACGGCCATAGCCTCGATGAGATAGTCGGTATCCTTACTTCCTGCCGTCTCAAAGCAGGAGTGCATGGCAAGCTGGGCAAGGCCGATGTCCACCGTATTCATGGACACATGGGCGTTTGCAATGAGTCCCAAGGTGCCGCCCCCCGCCAAGTCGGACCGGTTAAAGAAGTGCTGCACCGGCACCCCGGCCTTCCGGCAGAGGGCGGTAAACACCGCCTGGGCCGCCCCGTCGGTGGCGTAGCGGACCCCCTGCTTGATGACAACGCCCCCGTTCATCATAGGCCGGTGGGTGGCGTCGTGATACTCCGGGTGGTTGGGATGGACGGCGTGGGCGTTGTCCGCAGAGACCATAAAGCTGTTGGCCACGGCGGTGGCCCGGTCCCGGCCCAGGGCGGCGCAGATCCGGCCAATCACATCCTCCAAAAATGTGCCGTCAGCCCCCTGCTTGGTCCGGCTGCCCACCTCCTCGTTGTCCAGGAGGGCATAAAGCGGCACACTGCCACTGCCCGAGGCCTTCAAAAAGCCACGGAAGCAGCCATAGGCACATTGCAGGTCGTCCAGCCGGGGGGCAGAGATAAACTCCTCCTCCGCACCCCAGACAAGGCCCTTTTGCCGCAGGCAGAGGTAGAGATCGGTGCCCAGAATATCCTCCGGCTCGCATCCGGCAGTCTGGGCCAGAATGGCCCGGAAGGCGCCTTCCTCCTCCCCCATGCCCATGAGGGGGATCACGTCGGTCTTCTTGTCAAACTTCATCCCCGTATTCACATCCCGGTTCATATGGATAGCCACGTTGGGGATGAGAAGCAGGTCTCTGTCCACATAGACAAGCCTTGTCTCGATGGCCTCTCCCGCCTTCACCAGCACCCGGCCTGCCACGGTCAGGGGCCGGTCCAGCCAGGGGGCGCACAGCATCCCGCCGTAGCCCTCGGTGTTGATGCGGACATAGCTTTCAGGCCCCTTCATCTGGGCGTTCTCCTTGATGTGGAAGGTGGGCGCATCGCTGTGGCTTGCCGAGATCATGAAGCCCGTAAAATCAGCCTTGGGGATCCGGAAGGCGATGAGGGCAGAGCCATTCCGGGTCACATAGTATTTTCCTCCCGTCTCCAGCGCCCAGGTCCGGGCCTCGCTGAGCCGGGTATAGCCCGCCTCCTCCAGCTCCCTGCCCAGGTTGTCCACCGCGTGGAAGCGGCTGGGGCTTTCGGCGATAAACGTAAGCAGATCCTTCATTCTGACACATCCTTTCACCGGTCATTTTCCCCCATAGGATACCACCCCAGACTGGAAATGTCAATTTTTCCCCGTCAAAAAGCCGCCCTTCCCAACGGGAAAGGCGGCTCGGAAGCACAGTTTACTGGGGCTGGTCCCGGTTGAAGATGTTGAAGATGGACTCCCACTGCTCCTTGTCGGCCTCGGCCTCCTCATCCAGAGGGGGAACGACAGGTGCGGCAGACTCCGCCCCCTTCTGCTCCTCCACCACCTTCTCAGCGGTCTTGGTGAAGAGAGCGTCGGTGTTGACCTGAGGGGCCTCCTCGTCATAGCCGGTGGCGATGACGGTGATCTGCAGCTCGTCCTCCATATTCTCGTCGAACATGGCGCCGAAGATGGTGTTGGCGTCAGGATGGACGGCCTGACGGACGATCTCCACCGCCTGGTCCACCTCCTCCAGGCCGATATCCATAGAGCCCACGATATTGACCAGCACGCCCCGGGCGCCGTTGATGGAGGTCTCCAGCAGGGGGCTGGAGATGGCCAGCTTGACGGCCTCCTCAGCCTTGTTCTTGCCGGCGGCCCGGCCCACGCCCATGTGGGCCATACCCGCGCCCTTCATGACGGCGGTGACGTCGGCAAAGTCCACATTGATAATACCCACGTTCCGAATGATGTCCGAAATGGACTGCACTGCCTGATAGAGCACGTCATCGGCGATCTCAAAGGCGTTTGCAAAGGTGATCTTCTGGTCAGTGGCGAACTTCAGCCGCTCATTGGGGATGATGACCAGGGAATCCACCTTGTCCTTCAGCTCCTCAATACCCAGTTCGGCCTGCTGCATACGGCGGCGGCCCTCAAACCCGAAGGGCTTGGTGACCACGCCCACAGTGAGGGCGCCCGCCTCCCGGGCGATGTCAGCCACCACGGGGGCAGCCC
>JAAWPV010000073.1 GCA_022800215.1 Oscillospiraceae bacterium
TTTTGCCCATTTTAAGGATGTTAGGCGCATCCGCCCGCTATTCCCACTTCCACGCCCCCGTCGAAACCAGTACGCCCCCGTAGGGCCTCGCAGAGGCCCTGCGGGCTTCTCTGCGAGGGGAAATTATTTCATTTTACGACTTCTCAGGCTCGGGGTATTCCACCCCGAAAGATTCCACAGTGACCTTCTTCATCCGCTGGGGGGCCTTGGGCTTGTCGTTCCAGCCATTCCGGGGGGTGTTGACGATATCGTCTGCCACCTCCATGCCCTCGATGACCTTGCCAAAGGCGGCGTACTGGCCGTCCAGATGGGGCGCCTCGGCCACCATGATGAAGAACTGGCTGCCCGCGGAGTCGGGATCCATGGTTCGGGCCATGGAGAGAACGCCCCGGTCGTGCTTCAAGTCATTTTTGAAGCCGTTGCCGGTGAACTCGCCGGGGATCTCGTAGCCGGGGCCGCCGGTGCCGGTGCCCTGGGGATCGCCGCCCTGGATCATAAAGCCGGGGATCACCCGGTGGAAGATGGTGCCGTCATAAAAGCCCTTCTTCACCAGGGAGATGAAGTTGTTCACCGTGTTGGGGGCCACTTCGGGGTAAAGTTCGGCCTTCATAACGCCGCCGTTTTCCATTTCGATCGTTACAATGGGATTGCTCATAGGAACCTTCCTTTCTTATTGCCCCACATGGGGGTTCATATGTTGAATCAGATATTCCACCAGAAGGGCAGCGCCCTCCATGTTGTCCTCAAACCGGGCCAGCAGCTTGCCCTCCCGGTCCCGCAGTTCCCGGGTGCCCCTGCCGAAACGGTAGCGGAAAGAGTCCACTTCATCCACCCGGAACCGGGTGGTCCGCCCAAAGGCGGTGGTGTAGGTGAGGGCGTTGCCCTCCACCACCAGCCGCCGATTCTTGTAGGAGAGCAGCAGCCACACGCTCAGCAGTACAAAGAAAAGGAACACCAACAGCGCGATCAGAATGGCCAGCTCATCCATCACAAAGAGACACAGCACAGACAGCACGCTGAAAAGCACCAGGCAGATAATGCCCACCCACAGGCAGACCTTGCTCTCCCGAACTTCAAACTGCCAGGGCAGCTCCACCTTCCGGGGCGTAAGGTCCAGCTTCTGGCCCTGTAGGTCCTCGAAGGGTACCCCGTGCTCTAGCAGGTACTGCCCAAACAGATTGGCCCCCTTGCGGCTCCATGCAAACTTGGCTAGGACCCGCTTTTCCTTGTCGTAGAGCACGTTGAAGCCGCTCCCCGGTCCTATTACCACCCCGGCCACCTCCCGGAGACCGAAGGTAGTCACCTTGCCCCAACGTCCCTTGGCGGTGATCTGCTCCCCCTCCACCGTGATCTTTCCCTTATCCACGGTGAAGGAGTGGGGGATCGGCTCCGATATGCCGGGCCAGCCCTTTAGGTAGTTGAACATGGCCCCGCCGCCGTTACTTTGGGCGGCCCGCCGGGGGTCATTGTACCAGCCCGGATCGGCATACTTCAAAAGGATCGGTGCGCTGATCTTTGCAAGAAACAAACTTATCAAACTCAAAATCAGAATGGGCTTCCAATCTCTCTCAGTCACCAGCCGTTCCACACTGCCGGTGAGGGCAAGCCAGACCGCCTGGGGTCCCGCCGCCCACCAGCCTTTGGCCCAGTAGAGAACCAGTGCCGCAGTGCAGAGCACGATGGCTGCGGGGACAGCCAGCACCACGCACAGCCGCACCACCCGCCAGGCAAACTTCATGTTTCTCCGGCCCCGAAAGAGCCGGTAGCCCCAGCAGGAGAAAAATCCCGCGAATAACCCGCCAAAGATGATCAGATCCCACAGTACGCTGCCGCTGGGCAGGGCGAACATACACCCCAGCCACAGCCCGTGGCCCAGGAGAGCCCCTAAGAAAGCACCCAAAACGCCCAGAATGGAGCTGCCTTGCTGCTCCGGCGTTTCCAGCTCCGGCCCGGTGTTTGTCTCTGTCATGACCGTTACCTCTTAGCGGTTGTAGCTTTTCAGTGCCCGGTCCACGGCCCGCTTGGAGTCCCGCTCCGCCGCCGAGGCCCGCTTGTCGTAGAGCTTTTTGCCCTTGCAAAGCCCCACCTCCACCTTTACCTTGGCGTCTTTGAAGTAAAGGCTCAGGGGGATCAGCGTCAGCCCGTCCCGCTGGACCGAGCCCACCAGCCGCATGATCTCCCGGCGGTGCATCAGCAGCTTCCGGGTCCGGCGGGGGTCCTTGTTGAAGATGTTGCCCTTCTCGTAGGGGCTGATGTGGGCGCCGTAGAGCCACAGCTCTCCGTCCTTCACCTGACACCAGCTGTCCTTCAGGTTCACGCCCCCCTGACGGATGGACTTGACCTCGGTGCCCGCCAGGACCACCCCGGCCTCGAACCGTTCCTCCACGAAATAGTCGTGAAAGGCCTTGGAATTTTTCGCGATGGGCTTGATACCCTTGTGGTCCATGGGACACCTCCTTCCCAAACAGTGCAGTAGGGCGGGTTCCAAACCCGCCCTACCATTATATCATAAATTTCCCAAATGTAAACGAATATCTTATGTAGAATACCGCCGCACCCGCTGTTTCCGCATGGGCCGCCGCGGGATAGGCCGTGGGGGCGGTGTCTCCCGGCCGTAGACGAAGAGCATCACCCCGTTCTTCTCCGGGTAGGCCTCGATCTCCACCCCGCCGCTGAGCGCGATACCGGCTTGACCGCAGGCCTCCCGGGTCATCGCCCGGGCCTCCTCCAGGGTGAGCGTGGCGGGGGACACACCGTATTGGCGCAGCTCCTCCCCGGTGAGATACAGCGCCACACTGTGGTTGTCAATGGGCTGGATGGTCATAGACGGCTCCTCCTTGCAAATCGGTGCTTCTATTATAGTGGCTTTTCGGCGGAAAGTATAGCTGTAATGTCTGGAAGAAAATTTCCTGAAAAAGGGCATAGTATGGCTCGAAAGTCAAGCAGTTGCAGAAAAAGAGCAACATTTCGTGCCGTTTCTCCCTATATAGAGGCGGATACCATCCGCCCGAAACCAGAAAGGAGAAACAACCATGTCAGCCAATAAAACAGAGAACTATAAACTTCACACCTGGGAGGCCTCCGACGACTTCCTGCGGCAAGAGTTCAACGAAAACTTTGCCGCCATTGACGCCGCCATTCATGAAAACGTCGTGGCCGGGGCCTACATCGGGGATGGGGCGGACCGGCAGGCCATCGACCTGGGCTTCACTCCCAAGGCGGTGCTGGTGATGGACGAAAGGGGCGAAGCCAGTTACAGCACCTATATCCGGGGTGGCCTGGCTGTTTCGGGGGGACCGTGCCGGTACGGCGACCAGGAGATCATCGTCATCGTGGAGGGCGGCTTCCGCGCCGTCTATGATCACAGCAAATATGTGGATATCGGCGCCAACATCAAAGGTGAAACATACCACTACCTGGCCTTCCGTTAAACGGCTTGCAAAGGACCCCGGACGATTTCTCGTCCGGGGCCCCTCGCCTTAAGTTGCTTTAAGTCTGTTGGAGTAAATTACTGAAGGTCGGTATCAGCAATTGCAACAGCAGTAGCAGTAGCGGTCTTCTCAGTGGTATCGCTACCGACAGTGTAGGTCACTTCAGCGGTATAAGAACCTGCGCCGCCAGTTGTAATCTCCAGGGTCGCATTGGTCTGACCGGAAACCTCAACGGAATCCTTGCTCCACTTGACAGACTTAATGGCGGTGGCAGTGCCCTTGCTACCAGTGACAGAAACGGTCAGAACCAGCTTAGAATTGGTAGCATCCCAACTGCCCTTAACAATAGAGGCCTCGAAGGTCTCCGTCTCGGGCTGGGAGGGCTTCTCGTCCTCCTTCACCTTCAGGATGTTGTCGGCGATGACCACCAGAACGGCGTCGTCCTTCTTATCACCGGTGCCCAGGATAACCATGGCGTTGGCGATATAGGCGGTCTCGTCCTCATTCAGGTTGGCGATGGACAGCCGGTCATCCTCGATGCCTTCCACGTCCTCCACATTCACGTTCAGGACCACAGTGTCCTTGGTGATGTTGAGGTAGTCGCTCTCGTCCTGAACAGCGCCATCCGTCAGCGCCAGGGTCTTGGTCCACTTGAACTCGCCCCGGTTGGGGTTGTACACAGTGATGGCGCCGATGTTGGTGTTCTTGTTGTCCAGAGCAAAGATGTTGGCAGTGTCAACCTTGATGACGCCGTCAGTGTCAGTGGGGTTGAACTTGATGATGGAGCCCTTGTCAATGCCGGTCAGGTCAGTCAGCTTGTTGGAGGTGGTGACCTCATAGGTGTCCTCGCCATCGAAGATCTCGAACACGGCGACCTCGTCGCTGGAATCCTTGTCGGGGTTCTTCAGAGCCTTCTGCACCTTGGAAACGATATAGCCCCACTTGGCGTCGCCGGTGTTCTCGGCGTCCACCTTATCGCTCTGCACGAAGGCCAGGGCGACGGTGTCCTCCTTGGTGGAGCTGTCGCTGTTGGCGTAAGCAGCCTTCACAGTGACGTCGGAGGTCTCCAGCTTCATCAGGTCGGCGCCGGTGATGACGGAGAACTTGTCGCCAGTCTTGCTGGCAACAAAGACAACGGCGTCCTCGTCAATGTAGTTCTTGGCGATGGTGGACTTGCTGTTCTTGGCATAGGTGTAGGCGTTGTCGCCGGTGAAGTCCTTCAGGATCACGTCGTAGCCGGAAGTCTCCTTCTCGGTCTCGTCCCCGTCGGCCTTCTTAGTGGCGGCGGGAGACAGCTCGTACTCGTCGTCGTCGTTGACGCTGTAGGTCGCCAGAACGGCCTTGGCGGAGGTGCCGTCAGCACCCGTAATGCCAGCATCGGTGGTCTTGTCGGTGTCAACGGGCACCCACTCATCCTTGCCGTCAGCGAAGAGGAGATGGGCCTCGGCGTCGTAACGGGTGTTGGCGCCGGTGGCGTACTTGAGGACCAGAGCGTAGTTGTAGGACTTGGTGGACTTGGTCTCGTCGATCTTGAAGACGTAGCCATTCACGGAGTACAGGCTGCCCACCTTGTTGCCCACGGTGGCCTTGCCGTCGACCATGGTGTACCAGGTGCCGCCCACCTGGAACTCCTTGTCATCGTTACGAGTGCGGGAGATCCGGGCGTCGATATCGGTGGCCTTCACCTGGGTGTAGACGGCCTTGCTCTCAGCGTTGTTGGCGGCGGCGGTGATCATGACGTAATCGCCCTTCTCAATGCCGTCGTAGGTGATGACGTCTTCCAGCTCCTCAGTGGTGCTGACGGAGCCAACCTTGGTGGTGATCCGCTTGCTGGTGACACGGGTGACCTCAGCGAAGGTGAAGGGATGGATGACCACCAGGTCCACCTTGCCGTTGCCGTTCTGGTCCACCAGATCGAAAGCGTAAGCGGTGGCGCCGGAAGCAGCCTTCAGGCCGCTCAGCATGATCTTGGTGTCAGCGTCGCTATTGAAGTTGTAGACGGGGATCTTGCTGGCCTTGTCCGCCAGGTTGTAGTTCTTGCCGTCGACCTTGACCTTCTCGTCGGTGGTTTCGATGGTGTCCAGCTTGCCCACCACGCCGGAGGCCAGGATAGCAACGTTCTTGGAAGCGCCGATACCCAGGATGTTGTCGTCAGCGTCGGTGACAACGTCCACATACTGCATGAACAGCTCGGACACGTCGGAAGCGAACTCGGTAGCGGCGGGGACTGCGTCAGGCTCCTTCTCGGAGGTCTGGGCGAAGTCGTAGGTGTAGACGTCAGCGTCCTCCTCGCGGGAGACACCGTTCAGGATGACGGTGGAAACGGTCACGTCATACTTGTCGGTCAGCAGGGTGACGACCTTGCCGTTGCTGACAGCGGGGGCATAGGTGGTCTCGATGCCGTTGTTGGTGATGGTGTACTGGGGCTTCATGACCTGGGCGTTCAGAGCATTGTAGAGGATCTGAGCAGCCTGGTCACGGGTGATCTGATCGCTGGGATTGAGACCCTTCAGGCCATTGTAGAGGTTGGCCTCGGGGGCGTTGGCCCGGTAGTTGATGTTGATCTCCCAGTCCTTGTTGTTCTCGAAGCCGTAGACCTGAGCGTTGTAGCCCAGAGCAACCAGAGCCATCTTAGCGGCCTGGGTGCCGGTGACGTTGGCGTCGGGAGCGAAGTTGCCGTCGCCCAGACCAGCGATGATCTTCAACTGGTCGCCGGCACAGTACTCGATGTACTTGCGGGCCCAGTGGTTCAGGGGCACATCGGCAAACTTGGAGGTGCTGCCGGCCGCCAGGGCGGGCTCGTCACCACCGAACAGGATCATGGTGATCATCTTGGCCATCTCGGCACGGGTCACCAGGCCATTGGGATCGAAGGCGCCGGTGTCCTTACCCTTGATGACGTTCAACGCCACCATCATGTTTACGGCTTCCGTGTTCTTGATGTCAGCAGCATCAGAGAACGAAGCCGCGCTTGCGCCCATGACCATCATGCCAAGCAGCATAACGGAAGCCAGGCCCAAGCTGAGAACGCGCTTGAGGTTCTTCATAGGATGTTTCCTCCT
>JAAWPV010000007.1 GCA_022800215.1 Oscillospiraceae bacterium
CTGGCGGAGCGGTTTGAGGTGTCCGTCCGGACCATCTACCGGGACGTGGACGCCCTCTCTGCCGCCGGTGTCCCCATCTACGCCACCCCGGGGCGAACGGGCGGCGTGGCCCTTCTGGACCGGTATGTGCTGAGCAAGGCCGCTTTGACCGAAGAGGAGCAAAGCCAGCTCCTCACCGCCCTCCGCTCCCTCTCGGGACAGCCGGGCCTTGAGGGGACCGAGGCCCTTGCCAAGCTCTCCGCCCTTTTTCGCCGCACCGAGCCTGACTGGCTTCAAGTGGACCTCTCCCATTGGGGGGACTCCGCCGAAGCAAACGCCAAATTCCAGCTTTTGAAAAGCGCTATCCTGAACCACCGGATCATTACTTTTTCCTATGTCAGCTCTTATGGCATCCGAACGCGCCGCCAGGTTCTTCCCGCAAAACTGGTATTCAAGGGACGGGCCTGGTACCTTCAGGGCTTTTGCCTCGATAAGGAGGCCTACCGCACCTTCCGCCTTTCCCGGATGTTGGAGCTTTCTGTAACGGAACGCACCTTCGCCCCTCCCCTGACTCCGCCGCCTATTCAGGACAGCGGCGGAAATCCCCCCATGGTCTCTCTGCGGCTTCGGTTCGCCTCCTCTGCGGCCTATCGGGTCTATGACGAATTTGACGAAACCCAGATCACCCCTTTGCCGGACGGCTCCTTCCAAGTCGTTGCCGACTACCCGGAGGACAACTGGGTCTACAGCTTTCTTCTCTCCTTCGGCAGCGATGTGGAGATCCTCTCTCCGGATCGTGTCCGGCGGCAAGTCGGGTGCATAGCAAAAGGAATTTTTGAGAAAATTGAAAACCATGACACAGGTTGTCAGGATTTTCATGTTAGTATAAGGGCATCTCAAACAAAGGAGGATGCCACAATGAACGAAAGGATCTTTTGCCAATCCTGCGCCATGCCTATGGACGATCTTGCCCTTCGGGGTACCGAGGCCGACGGAACGCCCAGCCCCCACTACTGCAAGTACTGCTATGAGAAGGGTGCTTTCACCCAAAACATGACCATGGAGGAAATGATCGACTTCTGTGCCGTCACCATGGCCAAGGCCAACCCCGGCATGAGTGAGGAGCAGGCCAAGGCCCAGATGCGGACCTTTTTCCCAAAACTGTTGCGCTGGAAGGAGAAGAGCTGATTGGCTTTTGACTATAAGAAAGAGTACAAGGAGTTCTACCTTCCGCCCGCCAAGCCTAGTATCGTAAATATTCCCGCCATGAACTTTTTGGCTGTCCAGGGGAAGGGCGACCCTAACCAGGAGGATGGAGAATATAAAACGGCCATGGGTCTTCTCTACTCTATTGCCTTTACCATCAAAATGAGCAAGCTGGGAGACCGTAAGATCGAAGGATACTTCGATTATGTGGTCCCGCCCCTGGAGGGTTTTTGGTGGAGCAAGGACGGCGGGCCGGTGGACTACGATCACAAGGATGATTTTCGCTGGATCTCCCTCATTCGTCTTCCCGATTTCGTCACCCAAGCCGACTTTGACTGGGCTATTGAAACGGCCACCCGGAAGAAAAAGCAGGACTTTTCCAACGTGGAATTCCTGCCCTACGAGGAGGGGCTTTGTGTCCAATGTATGCACCTGGGCTCCTACGATGACGAGCCCGCCACCCTTGCAAATATGGAGAAATGCTGCATAGAGCAAGGGTATTCCCTTGACATCAGTCCCAAGCGTTTTCATCATGAGATCTATCTCTCCGATGCCCGAAAGGTGGTCCCCGAACGGAGAAAGACGGTCCTCTGCCTGCCCATCAAAAAGGTATAAAGTCAAACACAGGAAGGCCCGCCGGGAAGTTTCCCGGCGGGCCTGTTATCACTCTTTTTCCGGCATACAGTTCACTGGCTTCACCCGCTTGACACTCTCTTCCGCTCCACATTCCTCAATATAGGGCCGGATGGCCTCATAGGCCTCTTCAGCAGTTCCTTCGAAGGGAAAATAAAGCCACTGGCTAAGGAAGCTGTGGGCATAGTTGCAATGGATATTTCCGGTATATATCTGAACCACTGGGTCGGTGACCCAGCCATCCGTATCCGACGCACAGTCGGAACGGTAAGTAAAATACTGCTGTCCGTCCTTCACATAGATAACATGAACGCTCAAGCTCTCCTCGGCAAGCTCTATCCGCTCCGAGCGGTTCGCCAAAGTGTTATAGTCGTTCTCGGCGGTTACTTTTTCAAAATAGAACCGATCCCGGTATGCCCTCAGAATCTCATCCTCCAGTTCCCTATACCGTTCCGGCACCAGCAGGTTGAGGGTCCGGTCATCATACACCAGCTGCTCCCTCAAATCGGAACCATCCGCCGTATCAATGGGGTTGTGGAGAAAATAGTTGGGGCTTACCCGGACGGTGTGTCCGGTGGGCGCAATCTCCTCCGGATAGCTGTGGGTGTTGGCTGTATAGAGCGGTGTTCCCTCATCGTCCAGCGGCTGATAATTGTATGCATCCATGACAAATGCTCCTGCCTTATCCTCCAAAAGTGTCACCAACTTCTGGCTCCGCCCAGCAATCTCCAGATATTTTGTGTCGTCGTCCTCCCCGGTATAGGTGACCACTGTAGTATACAAGCCCCGCCCCCCAACCTCCCGCTTCCCTTCCTCGCCCCGCCCGCAGCCGCTCAGTACCATGGCGATAGCCAAAAGTCCCGGAATCATTTTCTTTTTCATTCCTGCCTCCTCCTTCTTACTCCAGCATACCAGAAAATCCCCGGAATGCAATTAAAGAGTCCTTACAATAGTCTAAACTTTTTCTGACATCGGAAAACGATTGCGGGTTTTCTCCTTTCATGGTATACTGATACAAAATAAGCATTTATTGGGGGACTTCCCATGGATCTTTGCGACATCAATCAAATCCGGGCTCTCCTGGACCGGCACGGCTTCCATTTCTCCAAAGCTCTGGGGCAAAATTTTCTCATTGAAAGCTGGGTGCCCCGGGATATTGCCGACGCCTCCGGCGCCGGCCCCGGAATCGGAGTCCTGGAGATTGGGCCCGGCATCGGCCCTCTTACCTCAGAGCTTGCCCAGCGTGCAGACAAAGTGGCGGCGGTGGAACTGGATAAGGACCTGCTCCCCATTTTGGCCGAGACCTTGTCCGCCTTTCCCAATGTTACCGTCATCCCCGGCGACGTGATGAAGCTGGAGCTTTCCAGCCTTGTGGCGGAGCAGTTTCCCGGCCTTTCTCCCATGGTCTGCGCCAACCTGCCCTACAATATCACCACCCCCGTCCTCACCCTGCTTCTGGAAAGCGGTCTCTTCTCCGCCATTACTGTCATGATCCAGAAGGAGGTGGCCCAGCGGATCTGCGCTCAGCCGGGCGGCAAGGACTACGGGGCCTTTTCCATCCTCTGTCAGTACTACGCCCACTGCGAGCTTCTCTTTGAGGTACCCCGGGAATGCTTTTTGCCCGCCCCCAAAGTCACCTCCGCTGTGGTAAAGCTTACCGCTCAAAAGCCCCCCGCCTGCGTCCATGACAAGGTCTTTTTCTTCCGGGTGGTCCGGGGGGCCTTTGGTCTGCGGCGCAAGACCTTGCTCAACGCCCTCTCCGCCGCCTTCCCTCTGGATAAGGAGGCCCTGCGGGGCTGTATCGAAGCCGCCGGGCTCCCCCCCGACATTCGGGGCGAGCGGCTCAGCATTCCCCAGTTTGCCGCTCTGGCTGACCAGATAAGCGCCGCCCTGTAAATGGAAGGAGGAAAACCCATGAAACAGAGCTTTTCCGGCAAGGCCGCCTCCTTCAACGGGGCGGCAGAGACCTACGACAAAATGCGCCCCGGCTATGTCCCAGCGCTATACCAGGAGATTTTTACCTACCTCCCCCTCTCGGCGGAAAGCCGGGTCCTGGAGGTGGGTACCGGCACGGGCCAGGCCACCCGCCCCATCCTGGAGACGGGCTGCACCCTCATCGCCGTGGAGCCCGGTGACAAGCTGGCCCAGACCGCCGGGGAAAAATTCCATGCATACCCCAATTTTTCGGTGGAAAATACCACCTTTGAAGCCCTCTCTCTGCCAGAGGGCTCCTTTGACCTCATTTTTGCCGCCACCTCCTTCCACTGGATCCCTCCGGAGGTAGGCTACCCCAAGGTATTGCGGCTTTTGAAGCCCGGCGGCGCCTTCGCCCGCTTCGCCAACCGGCCCCGGCCCGAGCCTGGTCCTCTCAACGACACCATTCAGGCCCTTTATGACTTCTATATGCCCCTCAGCAAGGCCCCCAAACCTTTCGGCGAGTCGGAGGCCCAGGAAATTGCAGATATCGGAAAGGAATATGGCTTTACAGATATTCGGGTCCATCTTTATCATCGCATCCGCACCTTTTCCCCGGAAGAATATGTCCAACTTCTGGGCACCTACTCCGATCACCTGGCCCTTCCCGCGGATATCCGCACTGCGTTTTTCCGCCGCATCGCCGAAGCCATCCGGGACTTTGGCGGACGGCTCAATATCTGCGACACTCTGGACCTGGAGCTTTCCCGGAAGCCTTTGTTTTCATAAAAAGAGGAGCGCCTTGCAAGCAAGGCGCTCCTCTTTTTACAGGCTTTTTCGGATCTGCTCCAGGGCGCTTTTCTCCAGCCGGGATACCTGAGCCTGAGAAATGCCCACCTCGGCGGAGACTTCCATTTGGGTCTTGCCGCCAAAAAATCGAAGCGCCAAGATCCGCTTCTCCCGCTCCGGCAGCTTGTCCACCGCGTCCTTTAAAGCGATATGATCCAACCAGCTCTCGTCGGTATTCTTGTTGTCCCGCACCTGGTCCATGACGGTCACCGCATCCCCGCTGTCGGAATAGACCGGCTCATAAAGGCTAAGGGGATCGGCGATAGCCTCCAGGGCAAAAACCACATCCTCCCGCCGGGTGTCCAGCATTTGGGCGATCTCCTCGATAGATGGCTCCCGCTGGTGCTGGGACATGAACTGTTCCTTGGCCTGAAGGACTTTATAGGCTGTGTCCCGCATGGATCGGGATACCCGCATGGAGCTGTTATCCCGAAGATAACGGCGGATCTCCCCCACAATCATGGGAACACCGTAGGTGGAAAATTTCACGTCAAGATCCACATTAAAGTTATCAATAGCCTTGATAAGGCCGATACATCCCACCTGGAAGAGGTCGTCCACATTCTCTCCTCGACGGTCAAAACGCTGGATCACCGATAGCACCAGCCGCAGATTGCCTTCGATGAGCTTCTGTCTGGCTGCCATATCTCCTTCCTTTGTCCTTCGGAGAAGCTCCATGGTCTCCTCACTTTTCAGTACTTTCAGTTTGGAGGTATTGACCCCACAGATTTCCACTTTCCCCTGCACGCCAGAAGCCTCCCTGCCTTGAATTTTCTTTCAAAGCAAGTATTTCCCGGGCAAGGGCTTTCATTCCGGCCAAGGGGTTGGAATATTTTTTATCGTAGGACGAGTTTCGATGGAATTTTTCGGCGAACAAAAATGCCGCGCACTTTTCGTGCAGCTTTGTACGAAAAGGAGCAAGGCAGCAGATGCCGCCTTGCTCCTTTTTAAGCCTTACTCATAGAAAAAGCATTTTCTCAAACCTCTACAGCTGTCTCCCGGGATGCGTTTGCCGCTTTGACCTCCTGCAAACGGCGGCTGATATAACCAGGGACCTCCTCCATGGTAAGGTCCAAAGCCACCGCCAGCTCCCCGTAAAGAAGGGCCTCGCCCTCTTTCATAAACCGCTCATCCACCGCGCCAAACCTTCTCTTATCCCGTTCCGCCGCCCGCTTCTTGGCATAGATAGACATAATAAGCTCAATTAAATCCTCACACTTATGGGTTGCAATGGAGGCTTGATAATGCTCCGTTAACTCACGCAGAGCCAGGCTCTCCTGTGGAGCTACTTCGATAGAAGGCATCATATCTATCAGAGCGTCAGCTTCCTCCTTGGAGATAACCGGACGCATAAAAACCTTGCCCTCCACTGGTGTCCGAATACTGCAATTTTGATACATAGCTTCCAGAACATAAAAATCCTGTCCACTCTTTTGCTGTTCGATCCCTTGCACCCGGCAAACACCAGTGCGGCCGTATACAATCAATTCACCTGGCTGATACATCATCATTCACCTCGTCATTCATTCCATCAAAGCGGCTCTTACATAAATATTATATCACTTTTTTAGTATAAATGTAAGTGTTATTTTCTCTATTTACTGTTTAAATAAAAAAGCGGCGGGAATCAGCCCGCCGCTTTTCACATCATTTTCAGCATCTCCCGCTTCAATCGCTCAATGATTCGCTTCTCGAGGCGCGAGATATAGGACTGAGAGATCCCCAGCATGTCGGCCACCTCTTTCTGGGTCTTCTCCCGTCCGCCTTTCAGACCAAAGCGCAGATCGATAATAGTTCGTTCCCGTTCCTCCAGCCGGCTGAGAGCTACGGAAAGAAGCTGCCGATCCACGTCGTCCTCCAGAGGCTTCACCACCTCCTCCCCGTCGGTGCCCAGAATGTCGGAAAGGAGCAGTTCATTACCGTCCCAGTCCGTGTTCAGCGGCTCATCAAAGGAGATCTCTCCCCGCTGGTTGGCCGTTTTGCGAAGATGCATCAGGATCTCGTTCTCGATACACCGGGAAGCATAGGTTGCCAGCTTAATATTTTTTTCCGCTTTGAATGTGCTCACCGCCTTGATAAGTCCAATGGTCCCAATGGAGATGAGATCCTCGATGTTAATGCCTGTATTCTCAAACCGCTTGGCAATATACACCACCAGGCGGAGATTATGCTCGATGAGAATGTTCTTCGCTTTTTCGTCCCCTTCCCCCATCCGGACAATGAGAGCGGCTTCCTCCTCCCGTTTCAAAGGAGGCGGCAAGGTATCACTGCCTCCAATGTACATGACTTTTCCCGGCAGCAAAATCCCCCAACGGGCCAGCAGGGCCAAAATCTTCCACTTAAGGTTTCTCAGTTTTCGCATTTTCTGCTCCTCCTTGATATCTATGGTCCTCTGTCTCTATGCCCCGATCAACCCGCTGTACCCGCCGCCGTCAGAGACCGGCGTGGGCGACAAGGCCACCAGAATGGAACCATAGTCCTCCCCACCTATCAGCGCCCGGTCCACCCGCACCGCCAGAAGCAAGCCATGGGTCACTCCCACTGCCTGATAAGGTAAAAGCCGCCAACGACGGTCATCTTTCTCCCGGTTCTCCAAAGCTTTCACCGGGTCCGTCAGCTCCTCCGGCCCGGGGCACTGCCCCGGCGGAAAGAGCCCGCCCAGCTTCTCCCCCTCGGCCACCAGCACCGCCCTCCCGGTGGCAGGGTCGGTGAGGGTGTTGCCTGTATCCACAAGGACGGTAAGGACGCATTTTCTGCCCTCCAGCTCCAAATGAGCGGGAGCCAGCTCCCGCCCCACATGCCGTGCGGAACGCTGAAAGACCAGCGTCAACAGCACATAGCATACCGCCGCTGAAAGCAGCACCGTTTTCAGGTCCAGCACCGCCGGCGCTCCCGCCAGAAGCTGCAGCGCCAGCACACCGCCCCCGAAAGCAGCGGATACGCCCAGAAAAACAAGACTTACCCGGAGAAGCCGCCTGGACCCACCGAAAGCCAAAAGAGTCATCCCCACCGCTGAGGCCAGTTTGCAGAGAGGCGCTTCCAAAAATCCCCACCCGGGCAGAAATACAAACGCGGCGTACAGTCCTCCCAGTAGTGCCCCCAGGGCCATCCGCAGCCGGTGCAGGGGCTCCCCCGCCAGCTTTGCGGCAGACAGGAGCAGCAGGTAGTCCACCAGAGCGTTCAGCAAAAAAACTTCATCTATGTAGACCACCATCCTGCCCGTCCCTCCTTACCCTGCTATTATAGGGCAAGCTCCCTTCAAAAAAAGACGAAAGGATGGGGGGACAGAAAGAGGGCAAAAGCGACAAAAAGGGCGGAGCTTCCCGAAGGAAGCTCCGCCCCAAGGGGAAGCGAAAACCGTCCCCCGTCTTTCTTTGTCTTCTCCGTCTATGCCGTCACAAGCCCTGCGGCCAGTTGGGCCAGGGCCACCAGCGCCAGGAAATGGACTGGGTAAAACACATAGAAGAACCACTTGCTCCCTTTCCCCCGGCTGCCGTTATAGGCCAGCAGAAACGGCACTGCCAGCAGGATCCACGGAGAGGCAACAAGCAAAGGCACAAGGCTCAGCAGCCGAAGCTTCCCCTTGTCCCGGAGCAGATACAAAAGCGCCACCGTCAGCACCCCCAGGAAGACATACTCCCCGCGAATCAGGTAAGCCAGGGTCATGCCGGCGGCGGTGATGACTGCCGTCAGGGCCCAGTACAGGCCCTTGCTCTCCCCCGCCCGGCGCTCTGCCCAGTCCAGAGCCATGAGTGTGAGCAGGCTCACTGTCAGGGTAAACATGACGTTTTGCAGGCTGAGCCGGAAGAAAGTATGATAGTGGGCAAGATCAAAGGGAACCTCGGAAAGCAAGGCAAAGAGGAGCATCCGCAGAGTATATTTTTTCCTGTCCCGGGTATGGATAAAGCCCTCCGCCATCAGAAAACAGAAGATTGGAAAGGCAATGGAGCCTAAAATCTCGCAGACCTCCCGGCCCAAAAAGGCCCAACGGACCCACTGGGGACTGCCCGGCCCCACCCCGATCACCCCATCCACCTTCAATGGTTCCAGCATTCCCCGAATGAAAATGGAGCCCACGTGGTCGATGATCATGCTGATGACGGCAACACGCTTGAGAGCAAAGCTGCTCAAGCCCTGTCTTTTTTCTTCCACTATTGATCCCTTCCTTTCCCGGACATCATACAGCAGAAAACGGAAGTTGGTCTTTCATTTCTCTTAAGATTTTTTGAACTTTTCAAGAAAGAAAACGACAAGCCTATTTTTCAAAATTCCCTCTTGACTTGTCCGCCGCCCTGTGATAAAATACCATCACCTATGAAAAGGGCTCTTTTTTCATGCTCGTTTTACGGTGTGACGAGCATGAAAACCCTTCCCTTCCTTTTGAGAAGTCATAGGGAGGCAATCAAAGCCGGCTCCACACCGCCCAGAAAGGCCCCAGTGGGTCTTTTTCGGCTGGAGACGGCAAACAGGCCGGCTCCGGCTTTTTTGTTGGGCAGGCCAAGTAATAAGGAGGTGCCGAAGTATGGCAAAGGCTGGCAACCGGGTGAAGATCACCCTGCGGTGCAATGAGTGCAAGCAGCGCAACTACAACACCAAGAAAAACAAAAAGAACGACCCTGACCGTCTGGAAATGAACAAGTATTGCCCTTTCTGCCGCAAGCATACCGTTCACACCGAGACCAAGTAATGAGCTATCATCTACACACTGATAACAGCTCACAAGAAAGAAGGGTAACACTCAATGGCTGATAACGAGAAGCTGGAACAGGCAAACGCTGCCGAATCTGCGGCTCCCGCCAAAAAGGAGAAATCCGACAAGAAGCCTGAGAAGAAGTCCAAGCCCGGCCTTTTTACCCGCATCAAGCAGTGGTGCAAAGAGACCAAGGCCGAACTGAAGAAGGTCCAGTGGCCCACTTGGAAGCAGACTGTGAACAACACCCTCATCGTCCTTGCTTTCTGTGTGGTAGTCGGTCTGTGCATCTTCCTCTTCGATAAGCTGGCAGGCGGTCTTCTGTCCGCTTTGACAAACCTCTTTAAGGGCTAAGGCGGCGAACATGGAAGAAGCAAAATGGTATGTGGTGCATACCTATTCCGGTTATGAGAACACGGTGGCCGCCAGCATTGAAAAGGCCGTGGAAAACCGGGGTATGCACGAGTTGATTCAAGAGGTCAACATCCCTATGGAGACCGTCACCGAAATCACGGATAACGGTCCCAAAACGGTGGAGCGAAAGGTCTTCCCCGGCTACGTGCTGGTGAAGATGATCCTCACCGACGACACCTGGCATCTGGTCCGCAACATCCGCGGTGCCACCGGCTTTGTGGGCTCCGGCAACAAGGCCATTCCCCTCACCGACGCAGAGATCGCCGCGTTGGGCGTGGAAAAGCATGAAGTGGTGGTCAACTATCAGGTCGGCGACAGCGTGAAAATCACTGACGGCGCCCTGGAGTCTTTCATCGGCACAGTGGAAGAGATCGACATGGATGAAAACAAGGTCCGTGTGGTGGTCTCCATGTTCGGCCGGGAGACCCCTGTGGAACTGGAACTGGACCAGGTCGAGCTTATTCAAGACTAAGAAAGAGATCCAAACAGTGGGAGGAGCAAAAAAGAAAGCTCCGTCCATACCACATTTTCAGTAGGAGGTGCTGTTTCAAATGGCACAGAAAATCACCGGTTACGTGAAACTGCAAATTCCCGCCGGCAAGGCGACTCCGGCCCCCCCTGTGGGCCCTGCCCTCGGCCAGCACGGCATTAACATTGCCGCTTTTACCAAAGAGTTCAACGAGCGCACCAAGAACGACGGCGGTCTGCTGATCCCCGTTGTCATCACGGTCTATGCCGACCGTTCCTTTACCTTCATCACCAAGACTCCTCCCGCCGCCGTTCTCATCAAGAAGGCCTGCGGCCTGGACAAGGCCTCCGGCGTGCCCAACAAGGAGAAGGTGGCCACCATCAGCAAGGAAGATATCCGCAAGATTGCTGAGCAGAAGATGCCCGACCTCAACGCCGCCAGCATCGAGGCCGCCATGAGCATGATCGCCGGTACCGCCCGTTCCATGGGTGTTACCGTGGGCGACTAAGGCAAGGAGGTAGAGAGATATGTTTAGAGGTAAGAAATATCAGAACGGCGCCAAGCTCATTGATAAGGCCGCCGCTTACGAGGCCCATGAGGCCATGGAGCTGGTTTGCAAGGCTGCTCCCGCCAAGTTTGACGAGACTGTGGAGCTTCACGTGAAGCTGGGCGTTGACTCCCGTCACGCCGACCAGCAGGTCCGGGGCGCTATCGTTCTCCCCCACGGCACTGGCAAGACCCAGCGGGTGCTGGTTTTTGCCAAGGGTGATAAGGCTGACGCCGCCAAGGCTGCCGGCGCTGACTATGTGGGTGAGCTGGATCTTGTGGAGAAGATCCAGAAGGAAAACTGGTTCGAGTTCGACGTGGTGGTCGCCTCCCCCGACATGATGGGTGTGGTGGGCCGTCTGGGTAAAGTTCTGGGCCCCAAGGGCCTGATGCCCTCCCCCAAGGCCGGCACTGTCACCCCCGACGTAGCTAAGGCTGTCGAGGAAGTAAAGGCCGGTAAGGTGGAGTACCGTCTGGACAAGACCAACATCATTCACTGCCCCATCGGCAAGGTCTCCTTCGGTGCTGACAAGCTCACCGAGAACCTGACCGCCCTGATGGACGCCGTTGTGAAGGCCAAGCCTTCCGCCGCCAAGGGTACCTACGTCCGCTCCTGCGTGGCTTCCTCCACCATGGGTCCCGGCGTGAAATTGAACTCTGCCAAATTCGTGTAAAAAATGTGTCTCCCTGGCAGGTTTTGCTTGACAAAGCCTGCCAGGGGTGATATATTATAGTTCGTGTTCAGAGACAGTGGGTGGCGCAAGCCCTAACGCCGCAAGGCTCCCGCCGAGAATGCAGTCAATAACAACTCTTTGTTATGCTGTTTTCGTGATGGACACGAAAGCGGCATTTTTTGTCGCTATTTTAATCTACCTGGAGGTGAATTCCCAATATGCCTAACGCAAAGGTTCTGAGTGAGAAGCAGGCCATCGTGGCCGGGCTGGTCGAAACCTTGAAGTCCTCTGCCAGCGGTGTGCTGGTGAATTACGAAGGCATTACCGTGTCCGAGGACACCGAACTTCGTAACGAGCTGCGCAAAGCCGGTGTGGAGTACTCTGTGGTGAAGAATACCCTGGTTCGCCGGGCTTTGGATGACGCCGGTCTCAGCGAGCTGGATGACATTCTCCATGGCACCACTTCTCTGGCTGTCAGTAAGGAAGACCCCATCGCTCCTATGCGGGTCGTCAATAAGTTCGCCAAGGGTCTGGGCGATGATCGTTTCGTCATCAAGGCCGGCTTCATGGACGGCAAGGTCCTGCCCCTGGAAGACATTTCTGCTCTGGCTGAGCTGCCTTCCAAGGAAGTGCTGCTGGGTCAGGTACTCGGCATGATGCTCTCCCCCATCACCAGCCTGGCGATCGTCATCAAGGCCATCGCCGAAAAGGGCGGTGTCCCCGCCGAGAAGGCCGAGGAGACCCCCGCTGCCGAGGTTGAGGCTCCTGCCGCTGCTGAGGAGGCCCCTGCTGAGGCCGCCGCTCCTGCCGAGGAGGCTCCCGCCGCTGAGGCTGCTCCCGAGACCCCCGCAGAATAAAACAAACAACATAAACCAAATTTAGGAGGTAAACAATTATGGCAAGCGAGAAGATCACTGCTCTTATTGAAGAAGTCAAGGCCCTGACCGTTCTGGAGCTCAACGACCTGGTGAAGGCCCTTGAGGAGGAGTTCGGCGTTTCCGCCGCCGCCATGGCCGCTCCCGCCGCTGGTGGTGCCGCTGGTGGCGCTGCTGCTGAGGAGAAGACCGAGTTCGACGTGGTCCTGGCCGACATCGGCGCCGAGAAGATCAAGGTCATCAAGGTGGTTCGCGAGATCACTGGCCTGGGTCTGGGCGAGGCCAAGGCTGTCGTCGAGGCTGCCCCCAAGGCCATCAAGGAGGGCGTCAGCAAGGACGAGGCCGAGGCTCTCAAGAAGCAGCTGGAAGAGGTCGGCGCCAAGGTGGAGCTGAAGTAATTCAGTCCCCCTCCCTATCAAGAGCAAATGATAAAAGCAGGCCGGTGAGCGCGCTCACCGGTCTCTTTTTGTCCTCCCTTGCAAAAGTGTCGAAAAAGTGCTATTATATACATGAAACAACATTTTTTTCAAAGGAAGGAGCACACTATGAAAGAGAATACCTCTCTCAAAAGGCGCCGGCTTACTCTTTTTGCGGCACTCCTGTTCGCTGTCCTTCTTTTATCTGTCCTTGGCTGGCGCCTCCTCTCCCCCAAAGCCTCCTCCTGGACCGTCAATGATAAAAACTATTCCCTCACTGTGGAAAGCGCCGACCTGGACGACGACCACGCCTACCTTCTTCTGACGGTCAAGGCCCTGAGCGAGGAGGGGCGGGAACAGATCACCTCTCCCCATTTCGGCTATGGCCTGGGCTTTTTCTCCCTACGGGTCCCCGGCCTGGAACCCCGGGAGGGCTATGTCTTTGACCAAAACTCCCCCGGCATCGGAACCATCTCCGCTAACCAGCTCTCCCAGACCGAAGACAGCCGCACCATCCTTTTGGAGTCTCAGCTTACCGTCGAAGCAGACAAGCTCCAGGTCCGCCTGAATTTGATGGAGGAGGGGCTTTCGCTGGAGGTCCCTCTTGCCCCGCTCCCCTCTGTGACGGTAGAGATCGGTGCCTCCGGCCTTGGCGCGCCCAACTCAAACAAGGGTGAATTGTCCAGCTTTCGCCTTCAATCAGTGAGCCTTACCCCCGTGGGCTGTACCCTAAATGCCAACCTGGACTCCGACACCAAGCCCCGCATCTTCTTCCGCATTGCCGACGGCTCCGTCTGCACCTCCGCCCAGATGTGCTCCACCTTCCGCCAGGACTTTGGTTCTTCCTGGCATTGGCGCTGCCGTTTCCGGGAACGCCAGGAGTTGAATGCTATCTCTTCCGTCATCGTCTTTGACACCGAATACCCCTTAGACGGCTCCGAGCCTTTCCCCATCGACCACGATCCTGCCCTGGACCCGGTAACCGTTCCCCGGGGCGCTCCGCTGTTAGAGCTGGAAAATGAAGATGATTATTATAGCGAGCTCTTTCCTGTCCACCTGAGATCCCTCATGGAGGCCCTGGACGGTACCTATGAGGAGGACCTTGCCGCCGGGCAGGTCACCTGCACCTACCGGGACGTTACCGTCACCTTCGATCCCACAACCCAGGAGATCATACGGGATGGTGCGCCCCATTCCACCCAATCTCTTTTCCATGAACACAAGGAGTCCCTCCCCTTTGCCTGGCAGGCGGTCCAGGATGGACAGCTTGTAGTTGGCTTCAGCGTCCTGAAAAGCGTCTGGCAGTTGGAGGGCTTCATCCCCGGCAGCCCCCATGCCGGCCAGGTAAGTGACTTCGGTGACTGGTATGTCATCCCCTGACTTCCGAACAATAAAAATGCCCCGGCGGGATTTACCCGCCGGGGCATTATCATGATTTACAATCCAAGCATCTGGGTGGCCACCGCGAAGTAGACCAGCAGTGCCAGAGCATCCACCACAGTGGTGATGAAGGGAGACGCCATCACCGCCGGGTCAAAGCCCAGCCGCTTGGCCAGCATGGGCAGCGTACAGCCTACCAGCTTGGCAATGATGATGGTGACAAAGATGGACAGAGCCACCACCAGCGCCACCGCAGGCCCTTTTCGGTCAATGAGCATCACCTTGCCGAAAACCACCACTCCCAGGGTGCAGGCACAAAGGAAGGCTACCCGCAGCTCCTTCCAGATAACCCGGAAAACATCCTTGAACTCCACATCTCCCAGGCTCATGGCACGGATCACAGTCACCGATGCCTGACTGCCTGAGTTGCCGCCGGTATCCATCAGCATGGGGATAAAGAGGGTCAGGGCCGCGTTGGCGGCCAGCGCCTCCTCAAAAATGCCCAGAATGGTTCCCGTAAAGGTTGCTGACACCATAAGAAGCAGCAGCCAAGGGATCCGCTGCTTCCAGGTGTGGAACACTCCAGTCTGAAAATAGGGCTTGTCCGAAGGGAGAATAGCCGCCATCTTTTCGATATCCTCGGTGGCCTCCTCTTCCATAACGTCCATGGCGTCGTCAACGGTGACGATGCCCACCAACCGCCCCTCTTGGTCCACTACGGGCAGGGAGAGGAAGTCGTACTTCATGAGCCGCTGGACGGCCTCCTCCTGGTCTTCGGTGGTGTGAGCGGCGATAATATCATCGCTCATCAGTTCCTCCACCAGCCTGTCATCCCGGGCGGCCAATAGCTCCCGGAGGCTCACCACCCCCTTCAGCATCCGCCGCTCATCGGTGACATAACAGGTGTAGATAGACTCGCTGTCCTCGCTGGCGGCTCGGACACGAGAAATGGCCTCGGCCACTGTCAGGTTCTTCTTCAGATCCATGACCTCAGCTGTCATAATAGAGCCCACTGAATAGTCCGGATAGTTCAAAAACTGGTTAATGACCTTCCGGGTGTTGGGCTGGGCGTTGCGGAGCACCCTCGTTACAACACTGGCGGGCAGCTCCTCCAGCATATCCACCGCATCGTCCACATAGAGTTCCTCCACCAGGTCCGTGATCTCCTGGTCGGTGATGGATGAAATAATGATCTGCTGATTATCCGGCTCCAGGTTAGCGAATACGTCGGAGGCCACCCCCTTGGGCAGCATCCGGAAGACCAGCAAGGCCTTTTCTCCCCCCAGCTCTTCCATAAATTCAGCCACATCCACCTCGTTGGCCTCTCTCAACTCCTGCTTCAGGGCTCGGAGGTTCTTCGCCTCCAATAGGGTCTGCCACTCCTGTACCAGGCCCTCATGTTCCATGTTTTCCATACTCTTTCCTCCTGTCGTTTGGGTAGTGTACAGCGAGGAAGCGCAAAGGGAAGAAAACCGCGCCGTCGGAGTGTCCTCCCACGGCGCGGCGGTGTATCACTTATGGTACGGCGAGCTTACCCCTGCCCGCCTTTCAGGAGGTACAGGGGACATGTCTCGCCCCATAAGGGTACATCGCCATCCCGACTGCTACTTCGGCCGCAAATGTCCACAGACTGTTCCTCCTTTATGTATTCTGATATGAGACGTTCCCGTCCATATTCAGGATACCACGCCCCGGCACTTTTTGCAAGGGGTTTTCTCCCTGTCTCCCCCGTTTCCATGCGTAAATTTTTCCTCCCCTGGAATATTGAGAGGTTTCCCTCATTGACGGTCTCTTCCGGGAGTGATATAATAGAGTGATTTTTTATGTACAAAAGGAGGTGGGCTCATGTGGCTCTCCAAGGACTGGAAGGACTATGAGCTTCTGGACTGCGGCAGCGGCGAAAAGCTGGAGCGCTGGGGCAAGTATATTCTGGTGCGCCCCGATCCCCAGGCCATCTGGGACACTCCCCGCACCCTTTCTGGATGGAACAGACCCCACGCCCGTTATGCCCGCTCCTCCACCGGCGGCGGCCAGTGGGCCAAGAAGGAGGTCCCGGAGCGCTGGACAGTGGGCTATAAGGGCCTTACCTTCAACATCAAACCCATGAACTTCAAACACACCGGCCTCTTCCCGGAACAGGCCGCCAACTGGGACTTCTGTATGGACGCCATCCGCAATGCCGGCTGGCCCATCAGCGTGCTGAACCTCTTTGCCTATACCGGCGGGGCCACCGTGGCCTGCGCTGCGGCGGGGGCCAGCGTCTGCCACGTAGATGCCGCCAAAGGTATGGTCGCCTGGGCCAAGGAGAACGCCCAGTCCTCCGGGGTAGCGGACAAGCCCATCCGCTGGATCGTGGACGACTGCGCCAAGTTCGTGGAGCGGGAGATTCGCCGGGGCCGCACCTACGACGCCGTCATCATGGACCCGCCCTCCTATGGCCGGGGCCCCTCGGGAGAGATCTGGAAGCTGGAGGAAAACCTGTGGCCTTTCGTGGAACTGGTGACCCAAGTGTTGTCAGATAAGCCCCTTTTCTTCCTGATCAACTCCTATACCACCGGCCTTGCCCCCTCGGTGCTGACCTACATTCTGGAAACTCTGGTGAGCAAAAAGTATGGCGGCCATACCGAAAGCCAGGAGCTGGGCCTCCCCGTCACCCATACGGGCCTTGCCCTCCCCTGCGGCGCCACCGGGCGCTGGATGGCTGGGTAAAGTCCGGCAAAAGAGTGTGGACAAGTCTGGGCCCGCCCCTACGCTCTATTATTAATACTCTTTTAAGAGGTATCCACCATGTCTGAATTGATTCTCAAAACCGAATCCCTCACCTTCTCCTACCCAGCCGAGGATGCGCCCAAGGAGGTCCTGAACGGCGTGGACCTTGAGATCCAGGAAGGCTCCTTTGTAGCCGTCCTGGGCCACAACGGCTCGGGAAAGTCCACCCTGGCCAAACACCTGAACGCCATCCTCCTGCCCTCCGGAGGCAAAGTCTTCGTCAGCGGGCTGGACACTTGCGATGAACAAAAACTGCTGGACATCCGCCGCATCGTGGGTATGGTCTTCCAGAACCCTGACAACCAGATCGTTGCCAACGTAGTAGAGGAGGACTGCGCCTTTGGCCCCGAGAATCTGGGCGTTCCCCCCCTGGAGATCCGCCAGCGGGTAGACGAGGCCCTGAAGGCTGTGGGTATGTATCAGTTCCGGGAACACGCTCCTCATCTTCTCTCCGGTGGCCAAAAGCAGCGCATCGCCATCGCCGGGGTCCTTGCCATGAAGCCCCGGTGCGTGGTGCTGGACGAGCCCACCGCCATGCTGGATCCCATCGGCCGGCGGGAGGTGCTGGAGACCATCAA
Organism: Oscillospiraceae bacterium; assembly: GCA_022800215.1. Lineage (GTDB taxonomy): Bacteria > Bacillota > Clostridia > Oscillospirales > Oscillospiraceae > Vermiculatibacterium. The sequence goes on from JAAWPV010000007.1 coordinate 17,393, forward strand.
GAAGCTGAACCAGGAAAGCGGCGTTACCGTGGTCCTCATCACCCACCACATGGACGAAGCCGCCCAGGCTGACCGGCTCATCGTCATGAGCGGCGGTAAGGTGGTTGCCGACGGTGCTCCCCAAGAAGTCTTCCAGCGAGTGGAGGAGCTGAAGGCGGTGGGCCTTACGGTGCCCGAGACCGTCTCCCTCCTCTATGAGCTTCGCAAGGAGGGCGTGGATCTCCCTCTGGACGCCCTCACCGTGGAGGAATGCGCCCAGGCCCTCTATCAGATCTTACAGTAAGGAAGTAAACCTTATGGAACCCATCATTGAGACACAAAAACTATCCCATATCTACTCCGCCGGCACCCCCTTCCAGCACGCCGCCCTGGTGGATGTGGACTTTACCGCCTACCGGGGGGAATACCTGGGGGTCATCGGTCACACCGGCTCGGGCAAGTCCACCCTCATCCAGCATTTGAACGGCCTTCTGAAGCCCACCTCGGGCAAAGTACTGGTGGAGGGCAGGGACATCTGGCAGGACAAGGCCACCACCCGCTGGGCCCGGTTCCAGGTGGGGCTGGTGTTCCAGTACCCGGAGTACCAGCTCTTTGAGGAGACGGTCTACAAGGACATCTCCTTCGGCCCCAAGAACATGGGCCTGGACGAGCAGGAGGTGGACCACCGGGTCCGGGAGGCCGCCCAGTTCGTGGGCCTCACCGACGCCCTGTTAGAGGCCTCCCCCTTTGAACTCTCCGGCGGTCAGAAGCGCCGGGTAGCCATCGCCGGGGTCATCGCCATGGAGCCCTCCGTCCTCATTCTGGACGAGCCCACCGCAGGGCTTGATCCGGTGGGCGTGGAGCAGATTTTGGGCAACATCCGGGACTACCACAAGGCCAAGAACGCCACCATCATTATTGTCTCCCACTCCATGGAGGAGATGGCCCGGACGGTGGACCGGCTGGTGGTGGTCAACGATGGCCGCATCCCCTTTGAGGGTGCGCCCCGGGAGGTTTTCGCCCACGGGGACGAGCTGGAGGAGATGGGCCTGGGCGTTCCCCAGATGACCCGCCTTTTTCACCGCCTGAAGGCCATGGGGGTGGATGTGGACCCCTCGGTTTACACCATTGAAGAGGCCAAGGCCGCTCTGCTGCCCCTTCTTCGGAAAAAGGAGGGAATGTAAATGGCGCTCAAGGACATCACCCTAGGCCAGTTTTTCCCCGGCAATACCGTCATGCACCGTCTGGATCCCCGGACCAAGCTGCTGCTGGTGGTCTTTTACATTGTGGCCCTTTTCATGGCAAAAAATATTCTGAGCTACGGCCTCATGTTCGTGGCTCTCCTCTCCGCCGTCCTCATCTCCAAGGTAGGCTTTAAGGCCCTCCTCAAGGGGATGAAGCCCGTCTTCTTCATTGTGGTCTTTACGGCGGTCCTGAACCTCTTTTATACTCCCGGTGAAGGCGATCCCTTGGTCTCCTTTTGGATCTTCAATATTTATTTTGAAGGGATCCGTACCGCTTTCTTCATGGTGATGCGGATCATGATGCTCATTTCCTGCACCTTCCTGCTCACCTACACCACCTCCCCCATTCTTTTGACTGACGGTTTGGAAAGTCTGCTTGGGCCCCTCAAGAAGCTCCATATGCCCATCCACGAGCTTGCCATGATCATGTCCATCGCCCTCCGCTTCATTCCCACTCTCATCGAGGAAACAGACAAGATCATGTCCGCTCAAAAGGCCCGGGGCGCAGACTTTGACGGCGGCAACCTCATTCAGAAGGCCAAAGCCCTCATTCCTCTGCTGGTGCCCCTTTTCATCTCCGCCTTCCGCCGGGCAGACGAGCTGGCAGTGGCCATGGAATGCCGCTGCTACCACGGCGGCGAGGGACGGACCCGGATGCGCCAGCTGAAATATGTTGGCAGGGATTATGTGGGCATCACCATCGGTTTTCTGCTCTGTGTTGCCGTCTGGGCTCTCAACCGCCTGGGGGTCTTCTGAACTTCATTTTTAACAAATCTTAAGATAAGGTTCAACATTTATGAGGAATATTGCGTTACAATTGATGTATGTGGGTACTGCCTACCACGGCTGGCAGATCCAGAAGAATGCCGTCTCGGTGGAGGAGACGCTGGAAAAGTGCCTTCAGCAGGTGGTAGGTCATCCGGTGAAGTGTACCGGGGCGGGCCGCACCGACGCGGGGGTCCATGCCCGCACCTACGTGGCCAACTTCCGCACCAACTCTCGGATCCCATTGGACCGTCTGCCCCTGGCGGTAAATACCCGGCTCCCCGACGACATCGTCGTCACCCAGGCTGTAGAGGTGTCCGAAGGCTTCAACGCTATCTCCTCCTGCGTAAAAAAGGAGTACACCTATCAGATCTACAACTCCCGCATCCGCAACGCCTTCTTTGTGGACCGGGCCTGGTTCTACCCCAAGCATTTGGACGAAGGCGTTATGCAGGCTGCCGCCGACCGATTCGTGGGCACCCACGACTTCGCTGCGGTCCGCAGCGTAGGCACCGACGTGAAATCCACCGTCCGAACGGTCCACTATTTCGATATTGAACGGGACGGTCTGCTCATCAACTGCCGGGTCTGCGCCAACGGCTTTCTTTATAATATGGTGCGGGCCATGGTGGGAACCGTGATCTACGCCGCCGAGGGGAAATTCCCCCCCGAGGCCATCACAGACATTCTGGAAGGCAAGTGCCGCACCGACGCCGGCCCCACTGCCCCACCAGGAGGGCTTTACATGACAAAGCTCTGGTATGAGGAACCCGGTCTTACTGAGGAGGAGATGGCATAGGATGGACAAAGCGGACAAGAAAAATCCCTTCCTCCGGGCTCTGGCCTTTCTCCTGACACTGATATTGGTGCTGGGTGCCGTCTTTCTGGTGGCCAACTGGCAGAAGCTAAACTTCGACTTCGTCCGGCGGTACTTTGCCTACCGGAATTTGGCCCGTAACGAAAACGGCCAGGTAGAGTCTTTCTCCTACATCGGCGGCTCTTCCAGTTCGTTCACCCAGATAGGGAGCGACCTTCTGGTCTGTTCCCCAAGCGGTGTAAGGCTATACTCGGAAAGCGGCAGTGCCTATGTGGACCAGCCCTCTGTCTTAAAAAACCCCATGACCTCCTCCGGTGGTTCTGCCGCCTTGGTCTATGACGCCGGCGGGACCGAGCTCTATGTCTACCGGGACCGGGAACTGGTTTTCTCCCTTACCGGTGAGGAGGGCCCCACCATTCTCTCGGCCAATTTGAATTCCCAAGGCCTTCTCACTGTGGTGACCCAGACCAGTGGCATCCGGGGCAGCGTCACTGTTTATGACGCCACCTTCCGGCCTCAGGTGGGCGTCAATCTGTCCTCCCGCTTCGTCACCGATGCCCTCCTCTCTCCCGACGGAAGGACTCTGGTCATTGCCACCTCCGGCCAAACAGAAGGTACTTATGACAGCCAGCTCGCTTTCTACCGGATGGATCAGCTCCTTACCTCATCGGGCAGTGAGCCAGCGCCTGACGCTATCTGCTCCATAGGCAATAATACGATTTTGAAGCTGGAGTGGCCCAGTGACACTCTGCGGGTTCTAGGCGAAAATGCTCTGGTGCTCGTCTCTTCCGGCGGAACTCAACTCGGTTCCTATTCATACGGCCGTCAGCTTTTAAAGGGGTACTCTCTGGGCGGTGACTACTGCTGCCTTCTGTTGGGCCGGAACCGGGCTGGCTCCGATGCCACCTTGGTAACAGTGGACTTAACCGGTCAAACGCTGGCTTCACTGGACTTCAACAAGCAGGTTCTCTCTCTTTCCTCCGCCGGACGGTATGTCTCTGTACTCACTGCCGACGGGCTTACCATCTACACCGGCGGTCTGGAGCCTTACCATGTACTGGAAGAGCCCCAGGACGTGCGAAAGGTCCTCCAACGCACAGATGGCTCCGTTACTCTGGTTTCCGGCGAAACCGTTCGGCTCTATCTGCCCGATTAAACCAAATTTCCTTGGAAAGGCTGATGATTCATGTTTTCCGCACCCGGTATCCTCATTGACCTGGTCCTTTTGGCCGCCCTCTTTCTGGCGGTGGCCCGGGGAGCCAAAAAGGGCTTCATCCTCACTCTCTGTTCCCTGGTGGCCGTTCTGGTAGCCTTTATCGGAGCAAACATCGTCTCCGACGCGGTCGCCCCCATGGTGGCCGACGCCCTCCAGCCCAAGCTGGAACATTCCATCCAGGAGATCCTGGAGGAGCGGGCTTTGGAGGTTGGCAACACCGGCGAGCTGGCCGCCACCGAGGCTTTGGCTGCCCTCCGGGAAAAGGGCGGCTTCTATGAGCTGGCCGCCGACGGCCTGGAGAACTTTCTCTCCCTGTCCGATTTGATCCAGTCCCCTTCCGTAGCCGAACTGGCCGCCCATGCCGCCGCTGCCATCGCCGCCCAGCTTGCCAAGGGCCTCCTCTTTGTGGCCGCTTTCTTTATCATCCTCCTTCTGTGGACCATCCTCAGCCACGCCTTGGACCTGGTGTCCCGGCTGCCCGGCATCAACGCTCTCAACCACACCCTGGGCGGCGCTATAGGTCTTGTGAAAGGACTTATCATCGTCTACGTAGTGGTGTGGGTCCTCTATGATCTCACCGGCTATATCTCCCCCGAGACCGCCAGACAGACTTACCTTTTCTCCTTCCTCACCCAGCACAGCCCCATGGACCTTCTGAAGCAGATTTAATTACCAAAGATCTTCTCCCAACGAAAGGTGGTGGACCGCCACGAACATTCCCAATCTTCTCTCCTCCTTCCGACTGGTGTTGGTTCCTGTGTTCGTCCAGGTTTACTTTCTCCCAGACCCCCGCGCCCACATCTGGGCCGCCCTCATCTATGGGCTGGCTTTCCTCACTGACATTCTGGATGGCTGGATTGCCCGGCATTTCAACATGATAACCCGCCTAGGCCGGATCCTGGACCCATTGGCTGACAAGCTTATGACCCTTACAGTTATTATTTGCGTGGCCTTGGACGGCATCATCCCCATGTGGGTCATCGCTATATTTCTCTGCAAGGAGCTGGCCATGCTTTTGGGGGGCGCTATCCTGGTCCGCCGGGTGGGAGATGTGATCACCGCCAACTGGTGGGGCAAGATCTCCACCGGAGTTTTCTTTGTTGTACTGGCTCTGCTGGTCCTCTTCCCCATTCCCAGACCCTGGTCCACCGCCATGATCACCTGCGCTCTATTCCTGGCGCTGGCCACCTTGATTCGCTACACCCTGGATTTCCTGAAAATTCTGCGAAAATAATTTGTCTATTTCATACTTCGTTCACATTTTTAGAGTAAAATAGTTGTCCTGAAGGGACATGGTCCCTTTTGCCGGCCAGTCCGGCAGTTCCAGCAAAAGGAGTTGAGCAAAATGCAGCCTACTTTGTGTTCCAGATGTAATAAGAACGTGGCCGTGGTTTTCGTCCAGCGCATTGAGAACGGGGAGACCAAAACAGAGGGTCTCTGCTTCAACTGTGCCCGGGAGCTGGGGATCAAGCCCGTTGACGATATGATCCAGAAGATGGGTCTTTCCCCCGACGATGTGGAGAACCTCACCACCGAAATGATGTCCGCTTTCGGCGGCGCCGAGGGCATGGAAGGCCTCACCGGCAGCGATGAGGATGGCGAGGACGAGGATGAGGGCAAGACTGCCACCTTCCCCTTCCTGAGTAAGCTCTTCGGCGGCGCCGCTTCCGCCGCTCCCACTCCTGAGAAGGAGCCCGCCGGCGGCGAACCCTCCGGCGACGCCCCCCCCAAGGGCCGGGAGGAAAAGAAGGACAAAAACGGCAAGGAGAATAAGCGGAAGTTTCTGGACAACTACTGCATCTCCCTGACCCAAAAGGCCGCCGATGGTAAGCTGGATAAAATCATTGGCCGGGACGAGGAGATCGCCCGCACCATCCAAATCCTTAACCGCCGCCAGAAGAATAACCCCTGTCTTATCGGTGAGCCCGGCGTGGGCAAGACTGCCATCGCCGAGGGCCTTGCTCTACGCATCTACCAGGGCGACGTGCCCTACAAGCTCCAGGACAAGGAGGTCTACCTTCTGGATCTCACCGCCCTGGTGGCGGGCACTCAGTTCCGGGGCCAGTTTGAAAGCCGGATGAAGGGCCTTATCGACGAGGTCAAGAAGCTGGGCAACATCATTCTGGTCATCGACGAAGTGCATTCCATCGTAGGCGCCGGCGATGCCGAGGGCAGCATGAACGCCGCCAACATTCTGAAGCCTGCCCTTTCCCGGGGCGAGATCCAGGTCATCGGTGCCACCACCCTCACAGAGTACCGGAAATACATCGAGAAGGACTCCGCTCTGGAGCGCCGGTTCCAGCCCGTCATCGTGGATGAACCCTCTATTGAGGACAGCATCAAAATCATGGAGGGCATCGCCCCCTACTACGAAAAATTCCACTTCGTCTCCATCTCCCCCGCCATGTGCCGGGCGGCGGTTACTATGAGCGAGCGGTATATCACCGACCGGTACCTTCCCGACAAGGCCATCGACCTCATTGACGAGGCCTGCTCCGACGTGAACCTCCACAACAAGGCCCTGGCCCGGGAAAAGCAGGTCCGCCGGGAGCTGGACGACCTCACCGCCAAGCGGGAAGCCCTCATGACCGAGAGCAGCAACCGGGATTATAAGAAACAGAACGATCTGAAGGCCATTGAGGCCCGGCAGGCCGAGATTCGCAAGAAGCTCTCCTCCCTGGCCGGTGAGCACGCCGCTCTTTCCGTGAACCCCGGACAGGAGGCCGGACTCAAGGACAACGAGCGGGAGCAAGCCGGGCTCAACTCCGAGCTGGAGCGCCTCAGCGCCGAGCGGACTAAGCTCCTCTCCGCCGAATCAGGCGACCAGAACTATGAGCAGCTTGCCCAGATCAAGAGCCGGGAGATCCAGCTTCAGGAGGAGCTTTCCAAGCTGGAGGCCATGTCTGCCCCGCCCCTAACCATGTCTCACCTGGCCCGGGTCATCGAGCTGTGGACCAAGATCCCCGCCTCCCAGATCCAGGAGCAGGAGTATGAGCGCCTGGCCCACCTGGAAGAGCGGCTCAAGGAGCACATCATTGGCCAGGACGAGGCAGTCTCCGCCGTGGCCGCCGCCGTCCGCCGTGGCCGGGTGGGCATCGCCTCCAAACGGAAGCCCGTCTCCTTCATCTTCGTTGGCTCCACCGGCGTGGGTAAGACGGAGCTTGTGAAGCGGTTGGCGGAGGATATGTTTAACTCTCCTGAGTCCCTTATCCGTCTGGATATGAGCGAGTTTATGGAGAAGTTCTCGGTCTCCCGGATCATCGGCTCTCCCCCGGGCTATGTGGGCTATGACGAAGCGGGCCAGCTCACCGAGAAGGTGCGGCGGAAACCCTACTGCGTCATCCTCTTCGACGAGATCGAGAAGGCCCACCCCGATGTGCTGAACATCCTGCTGCAAATTCTGGATGACGGCCACATCACCGACGCCCAGGGCCGGACGGTGAACTTTGAAAACACTGTCATCGTCATGACCTCCAACGCCGGCTCCACCACAGGCTCCACTGGAGCTGTGGGCTTCGGCCGCAGCGAGACGGAGCAGGGCAAGGCCAAGGCCATGAAGGCTTTGGAGGGCTTCCTCCGGCCAGAGTTTATCAACCGGGTAGACGAGATCGTCTACTTCAACCGGCTCACCGAGGACAACTTCAAGGCCATCGCCCAGATCATGCTGAAAGAGCTGACCCAGAATCTCCGTGAGAAGGGCATCGTCTTCACCTACGGCGAGGACCTGATGGACTACCTGGTGAAGAAATCCTACTCCCAGGTCTACGGCGCCCGGAACCTCCGGCGGCAGATCCAGAAGGACCTGGAGGACCCCATCGCCACCAAGATCATCGACAGCTATCTGGAGCCCATCTCCAAAATCAACATTACCTCCGATGGCGAGACCTTGACAGTCCACGCAGAATAAAGCCGAACAAAACGCAGCCCGGAACCAGTTTGGTTCCGGGCTGTCGTCATAAACGGCCTGGTTGTACGTTCCGATACATCCATCCGCCGAACGAATGTTTTCTTTCAAACATTTTGAATTTTGGAGCTCCTCAAGAAAGGGCGGCCGCCCCCACATCCGCCAGATCGTACCAGGTGACAGACTGCTTCCTTTCCTGAACCCGGCTGGCGTTTTCCCACTCCTCCTGGGTGGCGGCGTAGCTGTCCACAAAGTATTTCGACTCATAGTCGCCACTCGTCATATCCATCCAGTTGATCTTTTCCACCGTGCCGCCCCAGCGGAAGTCCAGCCGTCCCGTGCCGCTGAAAGCAGCGCTGTCGGCCCAGGTAAAGGTGCCGTCTGTTTTCAGGGTCTCCAGATTCATGGAGCGGTAGGCCATGGAGTAGCCGCTGACGTAAGCCTTCTCATAGCGGAGAACGATGCCGCCCATGCTGTACTCGTTGCCGTCCCGGCTGAGCCACAATACCACCTCGGGAATGGCGTCATTGTCCATGTCCACCACGGCGTACCGCTCCACGGTGACGGTGGCGTTGTCCTCGCTGAGCCCCTCCACCGACCGCCACTGCTGCCGCTCCATGTCCCAGAAGTCGGTCACATTCTCCAAAACTTTTCGGAAGGCCTCCTTGATCTCCGGATCCCCGGCGAAGGTGACGGTATCCCGGCTCACCGTCTGGAAGTCGTAGGTCCGGTAGGTGACAGGGTCCACCGCCAGGTCCCCGAAGGGATCCACAAACTGGGCAGTGTCCCAGCTCTCCCCCTCCATCCGGCCAAAGGACAGCCAGCAGCGACCATTCTCCTCCCCAGCATAGCCCAAGATCATCCCCCGGGTCACGTGGTCTCCGGTATTCACCGTGGTAAACTCCATATGGCCGTACCAGGCAAAAGTGCCGTCGCCGTGCTCCACAAGGATCTGATTTCCGTCAAGGCCCTGGCTGGCAGCCCTCACCACGCCGTCGGCCACACACTGGACGGTGACTGCATCAGTGGCATAGATGTCCATGACGTTGTACCCGCCCTCCTCATAGGGCCGGAGGATGACATTGCTGCCATAGTCGATATAGGGCAGGGGCCACAGGTAGCCCGAAGACCTGGTCGCCCCGGACAAGTCCAGAGAACTCTCATCCATCTCCCCTTCCAGCGCAGACAGCAGATCCAGCACCTTCTGATGTACCTTTTCGTCGGTGATCCCTTCCGCATCCTCCGGACTGGAGAAATCCATGGCATAGGTGATGCCGCCCTTCACCGCCAGCACCTTTCCCGCCTGGGCACTCTGCTCATAGATCCCGCTGTCCTCCGCCCAGAAGCCCATAAGGAATCCCCGTCCGCTGCCGTAGGCTTCCTTCTCGTAGAAGCCCCACCAGTTGGCGGCCTTGGACACCACATACTGCCCCTCCATCTCCTCCGGCAGGTGGAGGGTAAAGCCCCAATCCGGCTCGGCGTAGTCCCTGGGCGCCTGGATCAGCTCTGGGGTCAGGAAGGGCCTTTCCTCCTCCCATCCGCTGTCCGTCAGCTTTATGAGCCGCAGATACTCGATGGTGTCCCCCATCAGATAGTCGATCCATAGCCCCACCAGGGTGCCGTCGGCTATTTTGACGACGTTGCTCAAAAGGGGCATATCATACCTGAAGCCCGTGTAGTAAAGCTCCTCCTGGCTCGCCTGGGTCATATGGTTCACGCTGGCGGGGGCGGAGTCCAGGTCGATGATACGCTTTTCCCCAATGTCCCAAGCGCAGAACCGCTCGTCGGCGCCCCCCTCCCGCAGCACCTCGGAGAGGTAGACCAGCTTTCCGTCCTCGCTGACGTCGCACCGCCCCAGTACCCGGGACCCATTGACTTGGTCCGGGTAGAAGGGGATGCACTCCCTCTCCTTCTCATAGTAGAAGTAGGCCGTCTCCGGGGTGTGGTAAAGAAGGAACCCTCGCTCCGGGTCGTAGTAGTCCAGGGTAGGCATGGTGTTGGTGGTCAGGTGCTGGACCTGAGGGGTGGGATCAAAGAACTGAAAATCCTTCGACCTGATGGTCCCGATCTCCGCCTCCATGGCATGGTAGCTCTCCGCCGTCTCAGGCAGCCAGGTCACATCGGTGGGCTGGGTCATCCGGAATACCTGTGTTCCCCGGACCCCCAGAATACCCCAGCCGTCGGAAACCCCCGCCTTCAATGTCTCTCCGGTGTATTCCCACCTGTTTTGCAGCTCGATGATAAAGAGGGTGCCCCACCCCTCGCCGGGCTTCGCCTCATAGCTGGAGCGCTCATAGAAGTACCAGAAGGTACCATACTGGTCGCTCCGCTGCTCCACCACATACTTTCCGCCCCAATCGGCAGGCAGTTGAAGGGAAAAGCCGTATTCATTGTTCAGATAAAGGGTGTCGTCCCGGGAGACCAGCGCCCAGGAGAGCCGGGTGATCGCCCCGTCCTTCACCGTCACCACCAGATAGTCCATTCCCGCAGGGATGGAGTCCCGACGCACGGGCCAGTCCAGCAGGTCACGGACCGCCTCCCGCCATTGCTCGGTGCCCTTCTCCCCGGCGCTCCGGTCCTCCTCCCACCAGGGCTGGCAAAGCATCAGGTCCTCCGCCAGGGGTAGGGTATACTCTCCCAGCACTTTGCCGGGGCCTTGTTCCCCCTCATACGTCCGCAGGGCCAGACGGATGGAGCCGTAGTCCTCCCCCTCGGCGTTTTGTTCCCCCACCGGCCAGGAGAAATCCCCCAGGGCCGCGCAGTAGATGCCATCGGTCACTGCTTCCGTCGGGGCCTTCTGACAAGCCACTAAGCTTGACAGCAACAGCGCCGCCGCCAGCAGGCAGCAGACCAGAGCCCGGCTTCGTTTCCCCGGGCGGAAAAGCTGGGTGAGCCTCGATTTCATCTGCTCCTTGCCGCCTCCGAAGTGGGTGGTGAAGGGGGTAGCCCGCTCCCCTGCCGCTGAGGTAAGCAGCAGCTCCCCATAGGCCCTTCTGTATCCCCTGTCCTGCCCCGCCACCACGGCGGCGTCGCAGCAGGCCTCCACGTCCCGGTCCGCCTGCCGGGCCATCCGCCACACCAGCGGGTTGAACCAGTGGAGGGCGCAGGTCAGCAGCAGAAGGGCCTTGTAAGCCACATCCCGACGCTTGATGTGGTAAAGCTCATGGCGGAGAGCCGCCGGGGCCGTTCCCTCTTCCGGCAGCAGCACCACCGGATGGAAAAGCCCCAGGGTCATGGGGCCGGAAATAGTTTTGCACTGGTAAAAATCTACCTCGAAAAGGCCCAGTTCCAGGGCGTATCCGTCCAGACCGGTAACCGGACTTGCCCCCTTCAGGAACCGCCGCCGGACCAGTAGGTAACGGAGCCCCTGCCCCAGCAGGATCGTAACCGTCCCCAACAACCACAGCCCCGCCAGAAGGGCGGTGAGGGAAACAGCGGTGGGAAGTGAAACTCCTTTCCCCTCGGATGAGATAGTTTCAGGCTGGGTCACAGCAGATGTAACATTGCCGGGCTGAAACAGGGCCGGGGGCTGTATTTGGTCCGCCCCCTGAACGGGGTCCTGATCCCCCACCGGAGCCACCTGGTTCCCCTGAATGGGTATGATCTGCCCCTGGTTCCCTGCCGGAGCGTTCTGAGGCAAATTTGTGATGGGCTTTCGCCCTACTGGATCCGGTAGGGCGACCCGGTAGGCCGGAACCTCCACCACCACGGGAGCCTGGGGCTTGGGGACCCAGGGTGCTGCCAGCAGCACCAACGCCACCGCCAGCCACAGCCCCCACCGGGTCTGGGGGGCGTAGCGCTTCTCCAGCCTGCCCCGCAGCAGCAGAAGGGGCAGCAGCACCAATGATACCGCCGCCGAGACCACAAAGACCCGCAAAAACAGATTTTCCATCACCCTTCCCCTCCTTCCAGCTCGTCCAGAAAGCTTCTCAGCTCGCTCACGTCCTCCCGGCTCAGGCTGCCCCCATCCCAAAGGGCGGCGGCAAAGGTCTTAAGGGAGCCCTCATAGAGCTTTTCCAGCACCGCGCCCCCTTCACTGCGGCGATACTCTTCCTCCGTGATAAGAGGGGTATAGCTGTTCACCCGGCCCTCTTTCTCGCACCGGAGAAACCCCTTCTCCTCCAGCCGCTTGAGATAACTGTGAAGGGCACTGGCCGTCAGGGGCTTTTCCAGGGCTTCCAAAATGGCAGGAGCCGTGGCCGGACCATCCTTGTGCCACACTGCCAGCATGATATCCAGTTCCGATTCAGGCAGACTTTTCCGCTCTCTCATAAAGCATTCTCCTTTTGCATTTGCAGAAACACCTTCTGATGTTATTCTACATTTGCAGAAGTCAAATGTCAAGGATTATTTCTGCTTTTGCAGAAATAAATTCTGTCCCAAGAAAAAGGGCTGGGAACGCTTTATTCCCAGCCTCTTAAATATCAATGATCTCCACCTCTGTCTCATGCTTCATGGCATAAGTCACGGTGTACATGGTGCCGCCCAGCGTTCCGTCAAAGGCGGCAATCAGCAAAGAAGAATGGTCTACCATATACCGGTTCCGGCGGAGCATACAGCCCCGGTCATAGTGGTGCTGGACCACCGTTTCAAAATCGCAGAGCCCCACCAGCCGGAAATACCGCTCCCGGTCCTTTTCGCTCCACTTGTTCGCCTGGCTCTCACAGGGGATGGCCGCCTCCACTGTCACCCCGGGCCGCTCATCCCGAAGAGCCTGGGCCGCCTCGCAGAAATAGAAATCACACCCCTTGGCCATGCCGCAGATAAAGTGGCGGTAGCCTTTGTCGTAGGCCTTCTCCACCTCCCGGCGAATGGCCTCCTTCAGGGTGATACACCTGGGGTCCGCTTCGTTCTCCCCCCAGGGCAGCTTGTTGGGGCGGTGCCCGGTAAAACAACAGGTTTTTTCTCTCTCCACAGGCCACCCCTCCTTCTGCCGGAATATGCTTATTGTACCCAATCTGCCGCCCTCCGTCAAGTGTAAATCGAATATTTGTTCCATCCTTTTCCAAATTCCCTCTTGCATTTTTCCCAAAAGGCGCTATAATAATAATGGAACAACTGAATGAGGTGTCTTCAGGGCAGGGTGAAAATCCCGATCGGCGGTACAGTCCGCAACTCCCTTTTACAGGGACTGACCCGGTGAAACTCCGGGACCGACAGTGACGTATACATTGTATGCGAAGTCTGGATGGAAGAAGATGTGCGAACAACACGCTCCTTTTGTTTTGCACCCGGAGGCATAGTCTTTTGGGTGTTACCAAAACAAAAAGGAGTTGTTTTATTATGTCCGAACTGTCCCAATCCCGTTCCAGATCCGCCATTGACACCCGCACCTTAGCCTGTACCGCCATGCTCTGCGCCGTGGCCTATGTAGTCATGTACCTATCCAAAAACATTTTCGCCTTCATGGCGGTAGGCGGGTTCCTGAAGTTCGACCTGAAGGACGTGATTATCGCCATTGGCGGCTTTGTTTTCGGGCCTCTCAACGTCCTCTTTGTGTCCGCCGTGGTCTCCCTCATTGAGATGATTACAGTCTCCACCACCGGACCCTGGGGGCTTCTCATGAACATCATCTCCACCTGCTCCTTCCTCTGCCCCGCCGCCTACCTCTACAAGAAAAACCGGTCCTTTCAGTGGGCCATCCTGGGCCTGGGCATCGGGGTGGTGTTCATGACCGCCACCATGATGCTATGGAACTATCTGGTGACCCCCATCTATCAGGGGATGCCCCGGGCGGCCATCGCCGATATGCTGATCCCCGTATTCCTGCCCTTCAACCTCACCAAGGGCGTTATGAACGCCGCCTTCACCATGCTCCTCTATAAACCTGTGGTAATGGCCCTCCGGAAGGCCCGGCTGGTGCCCGAATCCACCTCCCCCGAAGGGGCGAAAAAGAGCGGCAGTCTTCTGATCAGCGTAGCCGCCCTCTTCCTGGCTGCTACCGCCATTTTCCTGGGTCTGGTCCTTGCCAAAGTCATCTGAAAACTGCCCAAAATTCCCCGTCTTCCGACGGGGAATTTTTTTCGCAAGTCATAGAACATTTGTTTGACTTTTTCTTTTCAGTGTGATATGATAAATATGATGGGAGGTGATGCCGCAATGACGGACAGAGTGATTTTGCACTGCGACCTCAACAGCTTTTACGCTTCGGTAGAGCTTCTGGACTACCCGGAGCTCCGGGACAAGCCGGTGGCTGTCTGCGGCGACCCGGAGAGCCGCCACGGCATCATCCTGGCGAAAAACGAAGCGGCAAAGAAATACAAGGTCCAGACTGCCGAAACGGTGTGGCAGGCCCGGAAGAAGTGCCCCGACCTGATCCTCCTCCCCGCCCACCACGTCAAATACCACGACTTCTCCAAGAAAGTCAATGCCATCTATGACCGCTTTACCGACCTGGTGGAGCCCTTCTCCATCGACGAAAGCTGGCTGGATGTAACCGGCTCCCTCCACCTCTTCCACACCGACGGCAAGGGCCTTGCTGACCGCATCCGTCAAACCATCCGGGAGGAGCTGGGCCTCACCATCTCAGTGGGGGTATCCTTCAATAAAATCTTTGCCAAGATGGGCTCCGACTATAAAAAACCCGACGCCACCACCGTCATCACCCGGGAAAATTACCGGGATCTCCTATGGCCCCTCCCGGTCACCGACCTCATCTTTGTGGGCCGGGCGGCAGCCCGAACCCTAGGCGAGTATGGTATTCGAACCATCGGGGATCTGGCAAATTTCGGCCGGGAACCCCTTGTGGGCCTTCTGGGTAAGCAGGGCAGCACCCTTTTTGACTACGCCACCGGGGCGGAGCACGCCCCCGTCATCCCCGCCCGGGAGATGCCTCCTCCCAAATCTGTGGGCAACGGCCTCACCTTCCCCAAAAACCTGGTGGGCTGGGAGGCGCTGCGAAGCGGCGTCACCATGCTCTCCGACGAGGTGGCGGTACGGCTGCGGCAGCTGGACATGAAGTGTACTACCGTCAACATCACCGTCCGGGACCCCAATTTCAAGGATATCTCCCGGCAAAAGCCCCTGCCGGCCCCCTCCTATCTGGCCCGGGAGATCACCCAGGCCGCCATGGAGCTGTTGGAACAGTCCTGGACCGCCCGGGCTCCGGTTCGGGCCCTCACCGTCACCGCCCAGAATCTCATGCCCGCCGCGGACGCCGCCGAGCAGCTCAGCTTGCTGACCCCGGACGCCGCCCCAAAGCGGCAGAAAGTGGAGAAAATCGAGCGGACCATGGACGGCATTCGGGATAAATTTGGCAAGACGGCCATCACTCCCACCCGGCTGCAGAACAAGGGCCACCACGAGCGGCCCATCCCTCCGGGCCCCAAGCGGGATGTGAGCGGAGAATAGGAAAAAGCGGGAGTGACCCCCGCCTTCTCCTACTCGGAAACATCATAATTGAAAAATATCTTTTCCAAAATGAAATTATCATCAAAATAGAACAGCACGCAATCACCGGCATACTCTCCCCGATACCATGGATACCACCTGGTATACACTGGATCATCGCTGTAATCTGCCCCCATCATATCGAACTGCGGATAGGCGGCCAAAACCTCCTTCATAGTCATTCCCACTTCTACCCCTCGGCTGGTAGGAATACCGGGTTTCGTAACCCAAATATACCAAGGTGTAAAACCGGATTCTCCGGTCCATAAATTTGGCTGCATGTCATACAAAGTGATCTCCAGACCGGGATAATGTTCCGTTTTGCTGACCATCCCCCAGACCTCCGGGTGTTCCTCCACCTTCTCCGGTTCTCCCAGCCAAACAGGACTGCCCAGACTATAACGGGTACGATAGGGGATCTCATTCAGGATGACCGTTCGTTCATCGTATTCCCCATACTGTGTGCCATGACAAAAATAATGGCTGATTTTCCTTTCCACACCCTGTTTATTGATCCCAATCTCCCACTTTACCGGGGTCCCATTTCCAGTCCCTTCCACGGCAAAAGCATAATCACTGCACAGTAAAGCGGCATCTTCTCGTATATCAACTATCGTTTCCAGATCCATGTCATAATAATGCCCGATGATATCCTGGCTGTTGGAGCGGATATAGACCTTCCCCTCTTCCTCCTTCAGGATCAAGGGTGCATAGCTCTCATAAAAACTCTCCGCCAGCCGGTTGGTGAATGGTCCTTTCAGCCCCTCCAACAACTCTTCCTGGGTGCTGTACCCCTCCAGCAGAAGCCAGCCCTCCTGTCCGCACTCCACAGCCCCCTCCCCCAGGAAGGGCGCCAGGGCGGCATTGGCCTGCTCAATGAGCACCTTGGCCTGCGCCTCGTTCATCACAAGGTCGCCGATGGCCGCGATATTCTCCTCTGTCCAGGGGTAGAAAGGCACCTTCACCTCCCTTTCCCAACTCAGGATGCTTTCCCGCCAGGCCTCGTACGCTGCTCCGTCGATGGGGTGCTCGTAATCCATATTGATACAGTAGACGATACCGTCCCCGTCCTCATCGGCTTCCGCCGGGAACTTCACTCCCTCCAGGGCCTTGGTCCTGGCCTTGGCGGAGCCCGCCTCCCGGTATTCCCCGGTTTGGTAATCATGCGTAAAGAGGGTATAGGGCCATATCACATCGCCCCCGGAGCTATCATCCGCCGGCCAGCCGGTCTGGATGGTCCCTCCGGAATAGAAGGTAAGCCGGGGATAGGTCTGGAGCGTCACATTCACCCCGTGAGCGCCGTCGTACTCATAGATCAGAGCGGTGTGGCCCGCCTGGGTCTGGGTGGTGGTGATGAGCACCACCAATTCCTCCACCTCATCCCGATCCACATCCCAAATCGTAAACTGATTCTTGCTCCGGTCCTCCGCCGAAAAGTCCACCGGGGCCCCGTCGGGAAAGAGCCCCTCGGTCAAAAACCGCTCCATCACCGCCTGATAGGCCAGCATCCGTCGCTCCTCTGTTGTCTCCGGCGGGGTATCACCCCAGGGCATAGTCAACGGCTCCCCCCAGCCGGTGGCTGTAGGTTCAGGGCTTTCCATCGCCGGCTCGCTCTCTTCAGGCGCCGGGCTCTCCACCGCTTCCCGGGTGGGCAAGGGGCTTTCCGAAGCCATGGCCGACGCCGCCGGGGAGAGCTCCGGAGAGGCTACCGGCTTCTCCCCCTCCGGCTTCTCGCCGCAGGCGCAAAAAAGCACCGCCAGCAGCAATACTGCCGACAACAAAACCCAGCGTTTCTTTTTCACATGCTCCCCTCCTCAGATATTTCTATCCCCATTATACTGCTTCATACCGAAAAATGGAAGACATGCTCTCTTTTTCAAATATACTGTGGAAACTTTTATGATTTTCTTGCTTTTTTCTTTCCATGGTGCTACAATAACACGGAAAAGTTCTTGTTAAAATTCAAACAATATTATTGTAAGGAGGAGCAAAAATATGGATCGTCTGCAAGGAAAAGTAGCCATTATCACCGGCGGTAACTCCGGCGTGGGCGCCGCCACCGCCGCCATGTTTGCCAAGGAGGGGGCCAAGGTGGTCATCAGCGCCCGCCGTCAGGCCCAATTGGAAGAGGTCGCCGCCAAAATCCGAGCCGAGGGCGGCGAGGTCCTGCCTGTCGTATCCGATATTTCCAAAGCGGAGGATGCAAAAAATCTGATTGCCAAAACCGTGGAAGCTTTCGGTAAGGTGGATGTGCTGGTCAACAACGCCGGTGTACTGGACGAAGGCCTGAAAGCCATTGATAAAGTGGAGGATGAGGTCATTGACCGGGTGGTAGGCATCAATGCCAAGGGTACCATGATCTGCATCCGGGAGGCTGTGGCCGAAATGCTCAAAAACGGCGGCGGCTCCATCGTCAACGTGGCCTCTGTGGCCGGCGTGCTGGGCTGCGGCGGTGCTGCTTATGTGGCCTCCAAAGCCGCCATTGTGGGAATCACCAAGCACACTGCTCTCCGGTTTGCCGGACAGGGTATTCGCTGCAACGCAGTCTGTCCGGGCTCCATAGCCACTCCCATGACCGCAGGGATGAACCCCGGCAACATGGATATGGATATGTTTGGCCAGATGGGCAAGCACTCCGACTTAAAGGTGGGTGTGTGTACGCCAGACGACGTAGCCAACATTTTGCTTTTCCTCGCCAGCGACGAGTCCCGGGCCATCACCGGGCAGGCTATCGTCAGCGATTTCGGCAGCACCCTGTAAACCGCTCAATATTGAGGAGCCCCCCTCGCCTTGCGGCAGAAGAATCTTTTTATAAAAATAACAGCGCCGCCTATAAAAGGCGGCGCTGCTATTTCATTCTTTGGGTCTCTCAGCCCTGAGAGATAGCGCCCACGGGACAAGCGCCCTCACAGGCACCGCAGTCGATGCAGGTACCAGCATCGACGACGTACTGGCCGTCGCCCTGAGAAATGGCGGACACGGGGCAGGTGTCGGCGCAGGTACCGCAGCTGACACAAGCATTGCTAATTACACGAGCCATTGGTTACACCTCCAAGTCACTTGAAACTGTAATCATTATATCACAAGTTTTTGAAATTTCAATGCTAAATTACGCTGAATATGGGTATATTTTTATGGCTGCGGAAAAATGAATCTGATGAAATAATGAGGAGGAACTCTATTGAGCGCCATCCAATTTACCTCCGGAGCCGAAACCGCTCTGCGTTTGGCCCAGGAATGTGCTACAAATTTAGGGCATAGCTATGTAGGAACAGAACATTTGCTGCTGGGGATAGCCCGGGAAGGGCGGGGACCGGGAGCCCGAATCCTCAACGCACAGGGACTCACTCCCGAGATTCTGCGAACTGCGTTGATCCAACTCACTGGCATCGGTTCTACTGGGGGGCTCCCTACCCAAGGCCTTACTCCTCGGTGCCAGGAATGCCTGGAACTTGCCATCACCGAAGCGCAAAAACGGCAGGCATCCCACATTGACACGGGACACCTGCTCACGGGGCTGCTCAGCCAAAGCGACAATGCCGCCCGCCGGGTAGTCGTAGCCGCCGGACAGGATCCCCGGTTCCTCTTTGCCGCTTTTGGAATCCCTGAGCCACAACCCCGCCCTACCGAACGAAGAAAACCGGAACGGGATGACCGCCCCAGCAGTACCAAACTGCTGGATCAGTTTTCCCGAAACTTAACTGCTTTGGCCACTGCCGGAGAACTGGACCCGGTCATTGGCCGGGAGAATGAGGTCCGGCGGGTGGTAGAAATATTGGCCCGCCGCCGAAAAAACAACCCCGCTCTCATTGGGGAACCCGGCGTTGGTAAGACGGCCGTGGCCGAGGGTCTGGCCATCGCTATTGCAGCCCGGCAAGTTCCCGAGGAATTGTGCCGAAAACAGCTGGTGGCCCTGGATCTTTCCTCCATGGTCGCCGGAACCAAATATCGCGGAGAATTTGAAGAACGGGTAAAGAATATTTTGAACGAGGTCCGGCGGGCTGGAGATATTATTCTTTTTCTGGACGAGCTTCACACCATTGTGGGGGCGGGCAGTGCGGAAGGCGCCATCGACGCCGCCAATATTCTGAAGCCCGCCCTGGGCCGTGGAGATCTCCAGGTAATTGGGGCTACCACCACGGAAGAGTACCGAAAATATATCGAGAAAGATGCCGCTCTGGAGCGACGCTTCCAGCCCGTCACCATTGACCAGCCTTCCCCTGCCGCCACGGTTGAGATCCTTCAGGGCCTCCGGCCTCGCTACGAAAAACATCACGGACTCCATATTTCTGATGAAGCCTTGGATGCGGCTGTTCGCCTTTCAGTACGCTACCTCCCCGACCGCCAGCTTCCTGACAAAGCCCTTGACCTGATGGATGAAGCAGCCAGCCGTGCTCGCCTGAAAGAGGTCGAACTCCCCCCCGCACTCAAGGAGCTGGAAGCTCGAATCGAGGAGGCCCGGCAACACAAAGAGGAGACGATCCGGGCTCAGGACTTCGAGAAAGCCGCTATGTACCGGGACGCTGAGGAGGATTTTCGCCGAAGCCTGAATTGCGAAAAAGCTATTTTGCAGCGAACCCGGCCTCTCCTCAAAGTAGGGGAACAGGACGTTGCTGCTGTGGTCTCTGGCTGGACAGGTATTCCGGTGACTGCACTCACCCGTTCAGAGCGGGATCGTCTTCTTGCTCTGGAAAACACGCTTCGCCGTCGAGTCGTCGGCCAAAAAGAGGCGGTCTCCGCCGTGGTCCAAGCCGTCCGCCGGGGGCGGGTTGGACTGAAGGAACCAGGGCGGCCGGTGGGTTCTTTTCTCTTTCTTGGGCCCACAGGTGTGGGCAAAACAGAACTTTGTAAAGCTCTGGCTGAAGCCCTTTTCGGCAGCGAGGATGCCCTTATCCGTTTTGATATGTCTGAATATATGGAACAGCATACCGTTTCCCGGCTTTTGGGTTCCCCCCCAGGCTATGTCGGGCATGAGCAAGGTGGCCAGCTTACGGAGGCCGTTCGCCGCAAACCCTGGTCAGTAATTCTCTTTGACGAAATCGAAAAAGCCCACGAGGATGTCTGGAGCGTTCTTCTTCAGGCCCTGGAGGACGGACAAATCACCGATGCGCAGGGGCGGAGGGCTGATTTACGCAACAGTGTCATCATTCTCACCTCCAATGTGGGGGCCCGGCGCATCACATCCAAAAGCAAACTGGGTTTCTCCACCGTTGATACCCCGTCAGGTCTTCGTCCTCAGGCTGAAGTGGAAGCCGCTGTTTTGGACGATGCCAAGCATACTTTCAAACCTGAGTTTTTGAACCGGCTGGATGAGATAATCGTCTTTCACCAGTTGGAGAAAGATGAATTAGCCGCTATCACACGAAAAATGCTCTCCTCCCTTTCTGAACGATTTGCTGCTCTTAATGTAGAGCTAAATGTCACACCTCAGGCCTGTAATCTACTGACGCAGGCAGGTTTTGACCCGGATTATGGTGCCCGGCCTCTTCGCCGCGCTATCCGAAACCAAGTGGAAGACCCTGCCGCTGAATTACTTTTGTCCAATGCTCTGCCTGCCGGAAGTGTGTTGACAGTGGATGTTCGTGGGGATAAATTGACCCTTCTCCCCTCCCCTGCCGCCCTCTCCGCCGGATAAGCAAAGCAGGAGCGCTATGCGCTCCTGCTTTTTCTTATTTTGGGTCCAGCAGCTTGTAGAGCGTGGGCATGACGTGGTATTCGTCCATGACACACCGGACCTCCTCCAGGGCCTTCCGCTTCACTTCCTCTGGCTTCCGGGGATTTTTCACCGCCCGAATAAGGATATTTTTGGGGGTGTGAGCAAAGTCGATAAACTCCAGAAGCTGGGTGTTGTAACCGGAAAACTCCAGCAAATTTCCCCGGATGGCGTCGGTCATCAAGGCGGAAAGCCGCTCCTGAATAATACCATACCGTGTGAAAATGGTGAAGTTTTCCGTCTCCATCTGCTTGTTCAGCTCATGCTGGCAGCAGGGTACGGAAAAGATCATCCGAGCGTTCCAGCTGATGGCATTCCAAAGGGCGTAGTCGGTGGCCGTGTCGCAGGCGTGGAGCGTCACCACCATATCCACCTGGAAGGGACATTGGAAGCCATTGATATCCCCCAATTCAAAACGCAGGCCGGTATAGCCGTACTTTTGGGCCGCCTCGTTGCACTTGCGGATCACATCGGCCTTCAAATCCAGACCAATCATATTCACCGTAATACCCCGCACCACCGTCAGATAGTAGTATATTATGAAAGTCAGGTAGGACTTACCGCAACCGAAATCAATGATATTAAGATGGGTACAGCCCTGCTTTTTCACTGCATCGTCAATAATCTCGATAAAGCGGTTGATCTGCTTATACTTGTCGTACATGGGGCGGACCACCTTGCCCTCTTGGGTAAAGATGCCCATGTCCACCAAAGGTTCAATGACTGTTCCTTCGGGCAGCAGATAATTTTTCTTTCGGTTGTGGCTGGCCGTTTCCTCCTGAGAACATACGGCACAGTTCTTTTTGGTCTGAAAGGAGACCTTCCCCTTCTTGGAGATAAGCAGGGAGTATTCCCGCTCGCTGTCCCAGCCGTTAAGCTGCAAAAAGCCGTTCCCCAAATGCGCAAGGCAGGCCTGGGCAAGCTGGTCCTCCCGCACATTCTCATGGAACACCTGCTTCTCGGTGTATTTAGAGAGCTGATAATAGTCTGCCTTTTTCTCCACCACGATTTTTCTGTATTCGCAGCTTTTGGATGCAGGCTTGCTGATAATCAACTTCTGCGGACCCTCTTTTATGATCTGTTCCATGTAGCCGGGTAATTGCTCCATCGTTTCACTACCTCCACCTGTGAATACAGAAAAGCACCTGCTACTATATAGCAAGTGCTTTTTTGGTCCGAGTGACTGGACTTGAACCAGCGGCCTCCTGAACCCCATTCAGGCGCGATACCAAACTTCGCCACACCCGGATATTCTGTTTGCTCGGAAAGAGCTTAATAATATTAACACACTTTCATGCAAATGGCAAGCCTTTTTCTAAATTTTTTTCATCTTTGTGCGAAACAAATATTTTATGTGGGACATTCCGCCTTTGTACAACTATCCATTTTTCTTAAGCCTTATACCCGCACCCTTTTCCTCTGGAGGCATAGACTGAACTGGAAGACCAAATCTTCCCAATCTCACTCGGGAGGTAACAAATCATGCCTGAAAAGGTCATGCCCGGCCCCGTTTCCGATGCCGCCGGTATTCGGGAGGCCGTCTGTGTACACACCAGGAAAATCATGGATGCGTGCCGCGACAAAGACTGCATCGAGGATCTTCGCGTCTATCTCACCCAAAGCTCCCAGGTCGCCCTGGAGCGGGCTAGCTGCGTAAAAGCCGGCCAGGCCGAGCTGCTGTTCGCATCCAGCTGTGTGGAGCCCATCCACTTCAACCGCGGCTTCTACACAGTGGATGTGCGCTACTTCTACCGCATCACCGCCGACGCTTTCGTGGGCGCTGCCCGGCCGGTGGAAATCTCCGGCCTCGCCGTCTTTGACAAGCGGGTCATTCTCTTCGGCAGCGAAGGAAGCTCCAAATCCTTCTCTTCGGATATGACTCTAGACTGCAGCGATTTGCCCCAGGGCAACCAGCCCGTGGCTCATATCGAGGCAGTGGATCCCCTGGTGCTGGGGATGAAGCTGGTGGACCCCTGCGACTGCGGCTGCAACTGCTGCACCTGCGAGTGCGAACTCAGCGATGTGCCCGCCTGCATCTGCTCCTGCTTCGGCAGCGACCTGGACTTCTCCGCCGAGGGCAAGCGGCTCTATGTGTCTCTGGGCCAGTTCTCCCTCATCCGGCTGGAGCGGGACACCCAGCTCCTGATCCCTGCCTACGACTACTGCGTACCCGAGAAAGAGTGCGCCTGCGACGGGCCGTGTGAGGAGGACCCCTGTGAGCTGTTCCGTCACGTGAAGTTCCCTGTCAATGAGTTCTTCCCGCCCAACCAGCTGCCCAACGCTGACGGCGGCACCAGCTGCGGCTGCTGCGGGTAAGTCGGAATATCCAGCGATTCCAGGTTATGGAAGGACCCGGTACAGGTTTCTGTACCGGGTCCTTTTTGTATGGTTCAGGTCACTTGCAGTAGGCAGCCGCATTGTCGCCGGCGATGATGCCGAAGACCTGACAGTCCATGAGAGCGTTGCCGCCCACACGGTTGCCGCCATGGACGCCGCCGCAGACCTCACCGGCAGCGAAGAGGCCGGGGATGGGCTGGCCTTCAGTGGAGATCACCTGGGTCTCGGTATTGATCTCAATACCGCCCATGGTGTGGTGGATACCCGGGGCAATCTTGATGACGTACCAGGGACCCTCGGTGGTGATGTCCCGGGTCCAGGTAAAGCCGCCCTCAAAGGGATCGCTCTGGTTCTCGCAGGCGGTATGCCAGGCCTCGAAGCTGTCGGCCACCGTCTGAGCGTCACAGCCGATGTAGGCCGCGATCTCCTCGGTGGACTCGCAGTGGGCCACGATGCCCACCTTGTCATAGGTGGGAATGTTGCCATTGCTGTCATAAAGGTCCTGGTTGAAGACCACATAGGCGTAAGCGCCGGGCTGCTCCAGGATGGCAGCGGCCACCACGTCACGGTAGCCCACCTCTCCGGCAAAGCGCTCTCCGTTGGCGTTGAGCATGATACCGCCCGCATTCCGCACGCCCTCAGTCACCAGGGTGGCGGTGCTCTGCTCCACAGTGGGGTGTGCCTGAATCTGCTCAATGTCCACTACGTTGGCACCCACAGCCTGGGCCATGTAGATGCCGTCGCCGGTGGCGCCCACCTGGTTGTTGGTGATCATCCCGGTGAGGGAGGGCTTCAGCTCATAGCACTTCTCCAGATCATAGCCGAAGCCGCCGGCAGCCACGATAACAGCCTTGGCGTTGATGGTGACGGTCCCGCCGTTTTCAGAGGTGCAGCGGATACCGGCGGCAGCGCCGTCCTTCATGAGGATCTCCTCCGCCTTGGTGGCAAAGAGGATCTTGCCGCCAAGCTCCTCCAGCTTATCCCAGTAGCCGGTGATAAGGCCGCGGGCCAGACCCTTGACGCTTCCGCCGCCTTCAGACACCTCAAAGCCCAGCTCACTGAGCCAGGGACCGATCTGAGAGGAGTTGGTGACCATGACCCGGACCAGGTCCTCGTTGTTCAGATCATGGCCGCCGGTCATGGTGTACTCGATGAATTCATCGATATCCGCCTGGTCGGGGCCGTGGACGTTCCACACGCCGGAAGAACGGACAGTGTTGCCGCCGGGGATATCCATCTTCTCCACCACGATGGCATTGGCGCCATTCTGGCAGGCACGGACAGCGGCGGAGAGGCCGGCAGCGCCGGCGCCGATGACTACCACGTCGGTGTCATAGCTTTCATCCTTGGCGGGCTCCGCCTCGGGCTCACGGCCAAAAACGCTCATGTCGGCGCCGGCCTCATTAAGCGCGTCCTTCACTGCCGCGATGATGGCGTTGGAGGTGGCGGTGGCGCCGGAGATGGTATCGGCGTAGACCGTCTGCTCCTTCACGATGGCGTCAGGAAGGCGCTCCAGGGCATAGGAACCGATGCCCACGGTGTCGTCCTGGCTGACGATCTTCACCTCGGTGATGGCATCCTCAGAGAGGGTGGTAGCCACCGTGATGTCAGAGCAGTAGCCCCGGTATGTATGGGTGTAGGTCCCGGCCTTCATGGCTCCAGCAGCCGCCTCCACAAGGCCGGCCTCCACCATGGCCGCCTTGGCGGCCTCCTTTACGGCGTTACTGGTAATGGTCGCTCCAGCCACGCTATCCACCTCATAGCTTTGGGCCTCCTCGATCTTTTTGGTCAGGGTCTCCAGGGCCTTACCGCCCACATCGGGGGTCTCGTCCTTGCCCTCGGCGGTCACCCCGGTGATCTTCCCTTCGCTCACCGAGATGGTGACGCTCACGTCGCCTCCGAAGCCCTTGGCCGTCCCGGTATAGCTCTGGGACTGAACCTCAGACTCCTTGGGCTCCTTCGGTCCGCAGGCGGCCAGTCCTGCCAGCATGGACACAGTGAGCAGCGCTGCCGCAAGCTTCTTTGTTTGCTTCATTTCTTCGTATCCTCCTTATGATTCTTTGTTGCCCGGACGGCCAACCGTCTGGGCTTTGATAATTTTACCACAAAAAATGGATCCCTTGAAATGCCAAAATAAGTCATCTCAAGGGTCCATTTATAATGTTTTTGCATAAATCAACTTAAAGCTATCTCTTCCCGGCCCAAAGGGGCCTCCTGGTCCAGGATCTCTTGCAGCAGGGGCAGGGCCGGATTCCGGCAGTCCCTCCGCCAAGCCAGAACCCGACAGCTCCGGTTCCAGGATTGACGGAGGGGGACCGCCGTCAGGTCCTTGTACTGACCGTTGGGATCGGAAAAGCTGGTGATCCCGATGACATTGCCCAGCCTCACCCGCAGCACCAGCTCCTCCAGATCGTCCGCAGGCGGGTCCTCCCGCACCGGAACGCCCAGTTCCTCCAGTTTTTTCAGGGCAGAGCGCCGGGTCAGAGGGGCACTGTTTTTCATGAAGATCAGGGTACTGCCTGACAGTTCCTCCATGGATATCTCACTCCGCTCCGCCAGACCAAGGGAGCGGTGCATCAGCGCATAGGTATGTATCCGCTGTAAGGCCTTCTGCTCCAAAGCCTCCTCGGCATCCTCGATGTAGGCCGCCGAGACCAGGGCACAATCCAGCTCCCCGGCCTTCACTTTGGACACAAGATCATAGGAGTAGGCCCGCACCAGGTTCACCTGGGTGCCGGGATACTCCTCCCCCATGCGGCGCAGCGCCCGGACCAAAAATTCCGGCGGGCCGGACAGGGGGTTGAAGCCCACCCGAAGCTCCTGGCCGTTGCGCATCCGTTCCAGGTCAGAGAGCATCAGGTCATAGGCGCTGAGGATCTGTTTGGTCCGGACCAGACAGATTTTTCCCTCCTCGGTAAGTTCTACCCGGCGAGTGCTGCGATGAAACAGCTTTACTCCCAGCTCTTTTTCCAGCGACGCGATAAGTCGGCTGAAGGCTGGTTGGGAGAGATAACACTGTTCGGCGGCCCGGGTGAAGTTTCCCGTCCCGGCCACCGCCTGAAAGGCCCTGAGGGCCTGGATGTTGATGCTCATGACTCCTCCTTTGTACAGGGTTTTGCTTTACATCAAGGGGGCGAAGATTCTCAGGACCGCCCGGAAAAGAAGACGGAAAAAACTGTAGCTCCGCGCTTTTTCCAAAGTGATTTCCTCGCTTTGTTTCTGGGTAGCAAGGAAGTCCGCTTTCACATCCAGTACGGTGTCTCCGCCGCAGAGCCAGATACCGTCTTCAAATTGTAAGAACATACTGCGGTAGTCCAAATTCACCGTTCCCACCGTGGCAAAGAGGTCATCTGAGACAAAGCTCTTGGCGTGGAGAAAGCCGGGGGTATACTCAAAGATCCGCACCCCCGCCTGAAGAAGGGGCTCATAGTGGGCTTGGGTGGCCTCGAAAATAGTTTTTTTATCCGGAATATGGGGCGTCATAAGACGCACATCCACCCCGCCTTTGGCAGCAGCGCAAAGGGCACTGTTCACACTGTCGCTGATGATGAGGTAGGGCGTCATAATATAGAGGTATTTCTTGGCCTTAGAGATCAGGTTCCGGTAGACCGTCTCCCCTACCGGCTCCCCGTCCAGGGGAGTGTCCGCATAAGGCTGCACCCAGCTCGTTCCGCCTTTCTCCAGTGTGGGCAGACGGCCGGGACGGTATCCCGAAATGTCCTCCTCCCTGCCGCTGACATTCTCCCACATGGTGAGGAACATAACGGTCATGGACCAGGCCGCCTCTCCTTTCACCAGAATGGCGCTGTCCTTCCAATGTCCGTAATGGACCTCCTCATTGATATACTCGTCGGCCAGGTTGATACCGCCGGTGAATGCGGTATGACCGTCCACGATACAGAATTTCCGGTGATCCCGGTTGTTGAGCCGCACAGAGAGGACGGGAATGAAGCGGTTAAAGGCGTAACAGCGGATCCCCTTATCCCGCAGCGTCTGAGCGTAGTGCTTGGGCAAGGTGTAGAGACACCCCACATCATCGTAGATGACCCGGACATCCACCCCCTGAGCTACCTTCTCCTCCAGCACCTCCAGGACCGCGTTCCAGAATTTCCCCGGCGCAATGATGAAATATTCCAGGAAAATATATCGCTCCGCCCGGCGCAGCTCCTCCAGCATAGGTTGGAACGCATCGTCCCCCAGGGGGAAATATCGAGTATCCGTATTCGCATAAAGGGGACAGTGGGCCTGCTCCTCCAGGTAGCAGGCCTGATTCACCGCATCCCAGCCATAGGGTGCCAGGGCTTCCGCCTTCTTGTCCGGGTCCAAAACATCCCGCATATGGCAGTCCATTCGCTCCATCCTCCGGCGCTCCTGCCGGGTGAGACCGTTGCCGCCGCACAGGAGGTAGACAAGCCCGCCGAACACCGGAGCCAACAGGATGGGAATGATCCAGGCGATCTTATAGCCCGGCTCCCCCTGCTTGTTGATGATATGAAGAACGACCACCAGAGAGAGGAGCACGCATAGAAAATAAAAATAGAAAAAGTAGTCAAAGAAGCGGTAGATCGTCCACACCAGGAGGGCAATTTGTAACAGTAACAGAAGCGCCACCAGTGCTGTGCGGTGGAAAAGGAGAGAAAGTATTTTTTTGATATCCATAATACGCCTTCCCCTCTCCGCGGAACATGGACAGAGTTATTTTACTACCACATTGGCCTCGCCAAAAAGCTCCTTCAGCTCCTTCAGCAGAGAGGGTAGCAGCTGGCAGACGGCCCCTAACTTCTTTTTGGTGTCCTCACAGTAGATGACCACCTGCTGTGTACCGGGAAACATATTGAGCACCAGTCTGGCCTTACGCATCCGGGGGTCCTCAGCGGAGGGCGTTTTAAGATAGAGCTTCCCGGAAATCGGGGTCTTGTCCCCGCCGGCTCCGTCCTGGCCGGCGGCGGGGACGAAGCCCTCGCCGCCCTCCCCCAGAGGACGGGCACGGTCACACATAAGCTGGGGAGCCTTCTCGTCCCGGACGGAGAGCCTGCCCTCCACCAGAAGGGCCGCACCCTCCTTCAGGAAGGGGCCGCACTCCCCCAGCGCCCGGGCAAATACCAACAGCTCCATGGCGCCGGTATCATCCTCCA
>JAAWPV010000057.1 GCA_022800215.1 Oscillospiraceae bacterium
AGGATGACGGTGTTGGCAGCCTGGTGTTTGACGAGGTGGACACCGGCGTCTCCGGCCGGGCGGCCCAGAAGGTGGCGGAGAAGCTGGCGGAGGTGGCCCGGCACAAGCAAGTGCTGTGTGTCACCCACCTTCCGCAAATTGCCGCCATGGCCGACACCCATTTCTCGGTGAAGAAGGGGGAGCGCAGCGGTCGGACTTTCACCGCGGTGGAGACCTTGGACCGGGAAAAGCGCCGGGCGGAGCTTGCCCGGCTCACCTCCGGCGACCGCATCACCGACGCCTCTCTGGTCTCCGCCGGAGAGCTGCTGGACGGCGCGGAAGTCTACAAAAAGACTATTTAAGCCTGAAATCACATACACTTTCCGAAGGGAGGGACCGCCATGACATTGTTGGAAGGACTGGAAAAACGGCTCCGGGAGGAATGCCCTAATCTGGAGCTTCGGAAAAATGAGCCCATGAACCGCCATACCACCTTCCGGGTGGGCGGCCCCGCCGCCCTCATGGCCTTGCCCGCAGGAAAAGAAAGCGATGCCTGCCGGGTGATGGAGCTTGCCATGGAGTGCAACGTGATCCCATTTATTTTGGGCAACGGTTCCAATCTCCTGGTCTCCGACCAGGGCTATGATGGCTTTGTGGTGAAGCTGGCGGGAACATATTGCCATGGGAGCGTGTGGGGAAATAACCTGATGGTGAATGCCGGAATGCTCCTCTCCCAGGCCGTCAATCTGGCTTTGCGGCACGGCCTCAGCGGCTTGGAATGGGCCGCCGGTATCCCCGGTACCGTGGGGGGCGCAGTCTACATGAATGCTGGGGCCTACGGCGGGGAGATCTCACAGGTCTTACATCAGGTTTTAGCGGTGGGGGAACAGGGAGGAATATACAGAGCGTCCGAATGTGATTTTTCCTATCGCCACAGTATTTTTTCTGAAAAACGAGCGCTCATCGCGGAGGCTGATTTTGTCCTGATCCCCGGCGATCCCGCCGCCATCCAGGCCCGCATGGCCGACCTTTCCGCCCAGCGCAAGGCCAAGCAGCCCCTGGAATACCCCTCGGCCGGCTCCACCTTCAAGCGGCCCGCCCCTTTGCCTGACGGCACCCCCGTCTACGCCGCCGCCCTTATCGACCAGTGCGGCTGCAAGGGCCTCACGGTGGGAGGGGCTCAGGTGTCGGAAAAGCACGCAGGGTTTATCATCAACCGCGGCGGCGCCACCTGTGGGGATATCCTGGCCCTGATCTCGGAAGTGAAGAAGCGGGTGCTGGACCAGACGGGCATTGAATTGGAACTGGAAGTCAAAACATTGGGAGTGTGAAAGAAATGGAATTTATCTTGATCTCCGGCCTGTCCGGGGCGGGGAAGAGCCAGGTGGGCTCCATCATGGAGGACATCGGCTACTTTGTGGTGGACAATATGCCCGCCGCCCTTATCCCCAAATTTGCCGAGCTCTGCATGGCGGGCCAGGCCAAGTATGACAAGGTGGCCATCGTCAGCGATATCCGGGGAGGCCAGACCTTTGACGAGCTCTTCACCGCCCTCAATGACCTTACCGCCATGGGCTGCGATCACCAGATCCTCTTCGTGGAGGCCTCTGCTGAGACCATTATCAAGCGCTACAAGGAGACCCGCCGCCTCCATCCTCTGGTCCGAAACGGCCGCTCTCTGGAGGAGGCTATTCAACATGAGCGCACCATCTTAGAGCCTGTCCGGGTCCGGGCGGAGTATGTGGTGGACACCACCGCCTTCTCCACCGCCAAGCTCCGGGGGGAGCTGCTGCGGCTCTTTGGCTCCGGAGAGCCCCGGCAGGCTATGAGTGTCAGCGTCATTTCCTTCGGCTTCAAGTACGGAATCCCCATTGAGGCCGACCTTGTCTTCGACGTCCGTTTCCTGCCCAATCCTTTCTATATCCCTGAGCTCCGCTACCAGACCGGGGTGGACAAGCCCGTCTATGACTTTGTCTTTGCCAATCAGCAGAGCAAGGATTTTATGAACTATCTGGAGCAGCTCATGGCCTTCCTACTCCCCCAGTACGTGGAGGAGGGCAAGGCGGCTCTGGTCATCGCCGTGGGCTGCACGGGCGGTCAGCACCGCTCGGTGGCGGTGGCTCGGGCCCTGGCGGACTTTATCCGCCAGAAGGGCTATGACGCCAGTGAAAACCACCGTGATATGACGAGGGCGCGCTGATGGAAGAGAGAATCGAACGCCGCCGGGACCGGGGCCCCAAGATCGTAGCCATCGGCGGCGGTCATGGCTTGTCCACATTGCTGCGGGGCTTAAAGCGATACACAAGAGACCTGACCGCCATCGTCACCGTGGCTGACGACGGGGGAGGCTCGGGTATGCTCCGCACCGATTTGGGGATGCCCCCGCCGGGGGACATCCGCCACTGTATGGAGGCCCTCGCCAACACGGAGCCCGTCATGGGGCAACTGCTCTCATACCGCTTTCCTGAAGGCTCGGGAAGCCTGACCGGCCAGTCCTTCGGCAATCTCATTCTGGCTGCCCTTAACGGCATCACCGGCTCCTTTGAGGAGGCGGTGAGCGAGATGAGCCACGTCCTTGCCATCTCGGGCCGTATCCTGCCTGTCACCAGCGCCGACGTGAAGTTGGAGGCCACCTTTGAAAACGGCACCACTATCCTGGGGGAGTCCAAGATCGCCGATTTTAAGAAGGCTCAGGACTGCCGCATCAGCGGCGTGCGCCTTATTCCCGCCCGGCCAACCCCCACGGCGGCGGCCATCGAAGCCATCCGGGAGGCCAACCTCATTCTGCTAGGCCCCGGCAGCCTCTATACCAGCGTCATCCCCAACCTCCTGGTGGACGGCGTTTCCGAGGCCATCTGCCAGAGCGACGCTCTCCGGGTCTATATCGGCAATATCATGACCCAGGACGGGGAGACAGAGGGCATGACCCTCTCCGACCATGTCTCCGCTCTCCTGGACCATTCCGCCCCCGGCCTTGTGGACCTGTGCCTTGCCAACTGCTCTTCGGTTGCCGACGATGTGCTGGAGCGCTACCGGGAGGAGGGGGCCGAGCCCATCCGGGTGGACCGGGAAAAAGCCGAAGCCCTTGGGGTGGAAGTGGTGGAGAGGCCCATGCTGTCCACGGCCACCCAGTATGCCCGCCATTCGCCCGACCGCCTCAGCCAGGTGGTCATGGAGCTTTATGAGGAGCGGGCCGACACCAAGATCTTTTGACTGTAGGGCACAGCCTCCCGAACGCGCCACCTCACCGATATAGATCCATCCAAGAAAGGAGGAACCATATGTCCTTTTCCAGCGACGTCAAAAAGGAACTTTGCCGCACTTTGCCCAGCCGTAAATGTTGTGCTCAGGCGGAGTGTTATGGGCTTCTCCTTTACGCCAACCGTTTCGACGGCAGCGAGGTCCGCATCGTCACCGAATCGGAGGACCTTGCCGCCCGGCTGCCGGCTCTTTTCAAGAAGGCCTTTCATATCACCTTTGACCGCTTGCCGGACCCCGGGCCCGGTAAGCGGGTCTTTTCCATCACGGATGGGGACAAGCTTGCTGTCCTTTCCGCTGTCTTTGGCTATGACCTCACTTCGGCGGTGGCCCATCACATCAATTTTGCCGTTTTGGAGGAGGACCATTGCCGTATTTCTTTTTTCCGGGGGGCTTTCTTGGCGGGCGGATCGGTCACTGATCCCACCAAGGGCTACCATCTGGAGCTGACCACCACCCACCGGTCTGTGGCCCGGGAGCTTTCCACGCTCCTGCGGGAGGAGAACTTTGACCCCAAGGAGGTCCAGCGGGGGGCCAACCACATGACCTACTTTAAGCAGAGCGAGGCCATCGCCGATTTTCTCACCGTCATCGGAGCCCCTCTGGCGGCCATGGAGCTGATGAATGCCAAGGCGGAGAAGGACCTGCGGGGGGGCGTGAACCGCCGGGTGAACTGCGACGCTGCCAACCTGGACAAGGCGGTGGAGGCCGCCCAGAGCCAAATCAAGGCCATTCGCAGTCTTTTGGAGCGCACAGGCTTGGAGGATCTACCGCCCAAGCTGTCCGAGGCGGCCCGGCTCCGGCTGGACAACCCGGACCTGACTCTCACGGAGCTGGCTGCCCTCTGCGACCCGCCCATCACCAAGTCGTCTTTGAGCCACCGCCTGAAAAAGCTGGCAGAATTAGCGGAGGGATGAATGTAGAATAAGAGTGTCATATTTTACATTCAGGGGGAATGAATTGTGAAGAAATGGAAAGAGTGTCCGGTGTACGTTTGGATATTTTCATTTTTTGCTCTCTTTTTATTGTTTTTCATTACGATGTTTCAGTTCCTGCTTTCCATGCAAAAACTTTTTCAAAGAAAGTTCCCTTTTGATCAGTGGTTCAGTTTTCTGGGAGAATTTCTAATTGATTTTGTTCTCTTCTTTATATTGCCCAACGCTGCTCTTTCTGCGACGATAGGCGTATGGATACCGGAATTATGGAATGCTTGGTTGGGATTTTTATGTGCATATTTCCTGGGACTATATCCGGCTGTGCGGCTTTGGGCCTGGCGAAAAGAGCATAAATAAAAATATACAATTCCAAGAGATAAAAGGAGGCTTGTCCCATGTCCTTCGTCCACTTACACAACCACACCGAATACTCCCTTCTGGACGGCGCCTGCCGGATCCCCAAGCTGGTCAAGCGGGTGAAGGAACTGGGCCAGACCGCCGTGGCCATCACCGATCACGGCACCATGTACGGGGTCATCGACTTTTACCGGGCCTGCAAGGCAGAGGGGATCAAGCCC
This sequence comes from Oscillospiraceae bacterium, assembly GCA_022800215.1. Classification (GTDB taxonomy): domain Bacteria; phylum Bacillota; class Clostridia; order Oscillospirales; family Oscillospiraceae; genus Vermiculatibacterium. The sequence goes on from JAAWPV010000057.1 coordinate 4,751, forward strand.
ATCATCGGCTGTGAGGTCTATGTGGCCCCCCGGACCCGCTTCGACCGGGTCCACGAGCTGGACAGCCAGGCCCGGCACCTCATTCTCCTCTGCAAAAATGAGGAGGGCTACCGCAACCTATCCCATATGGTGAGCCAGAGCTATACCGAGGGCTTCTATATCAAGCCCCGCATTGATTTGGACCTTCTTCATAAGCGCACCGGCGGCCTCATTTGCCTCTCCGCCTGCCTGGCGGGAGAGCTGCCCCGCCGCATCCTGAACGGCGACTACGAGGGGGCCAAAGCCCACGCTTTGGAGATGGACGAGCTTTTTGGCCGGGGCAATTACTATCTGGAGCTTCAGGACCATGGCACCGAGGAGGACCAGGCGGTTATCGCAGGTCTTGTACGGCTCCATGAGGAGACGGGTATTCCTCTGGTCTGCAGCAATGACGCCCACTACATTGCCAAAGAGGACGCCCGGATGCAGGATATCCTTATGTGTATCCAGATGGGCAAGACGGAGGACGACCCCAACCGGATGAAGTTTGAGGGGGATAATTTCTATATTAAGAGCACTGAGGAGATGGAAGAACTCTTCGGCAAATATCCCGAGGCCCTGGAAAACACCCAGAAGATCGCCGACATGTGTAACCTGGAGTTTGAGTTCGGCAAGTACCACCTGCCGGAATTCCATCTCCCCGAAGGGGAGACCGACCCGGACGCATACTTTGAAAAGCTCTGCCGCCAGGGCTTTGAGCGCCGTTATCCCGACCATCCGGAGGGCTATCTGGAGCAGTTGGAGTATGAGATGGGAGTCATCCGTAAGATGGGCTTTGTGGATTACTTTCTCATCGTTTCCGATTTCATCGGCTACGCCAAGAGCCACGATATCCCCGTGGGGCCGGGCCGGGGCTCGGCGGCGGGCTCCATGGTGGCCTACTGCATGGCCATCACAGAAGTGGACCCCGTGAAGTACGGCCTCTTCTTCGAGCGGTTTTTGAACCCCGAGCGGGTCACCATGCCCGATATTGACATCGACTTCTGCCCCCGCCGCCGGGAGGAGGTCATCGACTACGTGCGCCGGAAATACGGCGCCGATCACGTGGCCCAGATCGTTACCTTCGGTACCATGGCTGCCCGGGGAGCCATCCGGGACGTGGGCCGGGTATTGAATATGCCCTACGACCAGGTAGACCAGATCGCCAAGCAGGTCCCCGCCGGCCCTCAGGCTCTCCACATTACCCTGGCCGAGGCCCTGAAGCTCTCCAAGCCCCTTCGGGATATGTACGAGGAGGACGAAGAGGTGAAGCTCCTTATCGATACCGCCCAGGCCATTGAGGGGATGCCCCGTCACGCCTCCACTCACGCCGCCGGTGTGGTCATCACCCGGCTGCCGGTGACCGACTATGTGCCCCTTGCCACCAACGACGGCCAGCCTGTCACCCAGTACACCATGGTGACCCTGGAGGAGCTGGGCCTTCTCAAGATGGACTTTCTGGGGCTCCGGAACCTCACCGTGCTGGACGACGCGGTGAAGCTCCTCCAGAAGGAGGACCCCAATTTTACTCTGAATTCCATCCCGGATAACGACCCTGAAGTGCTGCAAATGCTCTCTGATGGTCGAACCTCCGGCGTGTTCCAGATGGAGTCCGCCGGCATGACCGGGGTTTGTGTCAGCCTGAAGCCCAAGGACCTGGAGGATATCTGCGCCATCATCGCCCTCTACCGCCCCGGCCCCATGGACTCCATTCCCAA
>JAAWPV010000058.1 GCA_022800215.1 Oscillospiraceae bacterium
GTTCATCAGGGCCTCATTGACCGGCAGCTCTGACACTCCATTGGCCTTTCTGGTCTGGTTGATGAGGCGGATCATCTCCTGCCGTATCTCCATGTTGTCAGTCAGCACCTGTTCCACCGCTACCGTGTCTGGGTTGCTGGAGGTCACAGTGTAGTTTGCACCGCTGGAACCGATGATGAGGTCGCTGCGCTCTCCCATCTCCAGGGTACTGCCCTTGTAGCTGATTACTCGGATGGTAGGGGTTTCCGTTGCCATAGTAGGGATGGCAACGGCGGCTGAGAGAATAGTTGCTGTCAATGCGGCGGCGATGCGCTTTTTCGTACTGGTCATTTGCACTTCCTCCTGATTTCTGTATTTTGTGTAGGTTTCGCAAACGACACAATATCGAAACAGAAGAGGAAAGTCGATAGGGATAAACGGAGAAATACAGGGGTGAAAATTAAGCGTATTACACAGCACTTTGTTGTGTTTGTGAAGGTGCTCTTTCGGTGTGACGATTTTCTTGACCACATAAACAGCCACAGACAGACACGGAACACGTGGAAACACTGGTTTCAAAGAGTGTCAGAAAGCAAATGGAACAGAGCAAAAGCAACTATAAACCATCAAAAATTGTCTAAAAAATGTTTGTTGGCCTCTTTGTCTATTGCGCAGCAAGTTTTGAGAGATAGAGCACAGAACTCCTACTTATCTCTTTTGAGCCCACGATTTGGGGTTTGGGGGGACGATTCGGGGAGAAGCAAAGAGAAAAGCCGGCCCCAATAGCCACTCTCTCACAAAGCGGGTTTCCCTGTCCAACAAGGCGTTTCACATCTCTGGGCGGGGACTTGTCCCATAAAATCGCACACAGGGGTGAACGAAGGGCAAAGCGGGGTTGGACAGCACGGTTTTGAAATTGTACTGTAGGCTTGCAGAACAATAAGGGAAAAGAGGAAGCGACCAACTTTGCGTCGGAGCGGTCCAGTTTTGCAAAATGGCTTTTCCCTCTCCTTTTTCCCAACTATAATAGCCTTGAGGGAAAGTATGTTGCCGCTGACTATTATTATGAAAAAGGAGAGAATGAAATGAAAACGACGTCCAGACGGGAATTCCTCAAGGGCACTTTGGCCGGTGCAGCCAGCCTGACTTTGGCCGGCGTACTCAGCGCCTGCGGTGCGGACTCCAAGCCCACCCCTGCCGCTGATCTTACACCCACGGCAGGGAAAGGGACCTACATCCCCGGCACCTACAAGGCTACCGCTCAGGGCTATGACTCTGAGGTGACAGTCTCCATGACCTTTGACGCTGAGAGCATCACCGATGTGCAGATTGACGTGTCCGGCGAGACCCCCGATCTGGGCGGCAAGATCGGAGACAAGATGATTGAGCGGATCAAGGCGGCCCAGAGCGCTGAGGTGGAGGCGGTCACCGGAGCCAGCCGAAGCTCTGAGGCGGTGAAACAGGCCGCCGCCAGCTGTATCGCCCAGGCCAAGGGCGAGCCCGTCATTATCCCCGAGGTGGGAGCCGGCGACGATCCCTATACCGGTGAGGGCCCCGACGGAAAGACGGTCTATTACTCCCAGCGCCGTTCCTGGGTGGGGGAGGCTCCTGTGATCGCCGAAAAGGACATCGCCGGGGAGTATTCTGCCGATGTGGTCATCATCGGCGCCAACTACGCAGGCGCCAACTGCTTCCGTATGGCCTGCGAGAAGGGCCTGAAGTGCATCGTGCTGGACAGCCAGAGTGAGGAAGAGTTCAACTCCTACGGCGGTGACCTGGGCCACTTCAACTCCACTTGGCAGGAGAAGGTTTTGGGGGTGCCCAAGGATTTCTTTGACCCCACCGACTTTATCGACTCCTACCAGCTTCAGAGCGCCGGCCGGGCCCAGCCCGACCTGCTGCGCCAGTTTGCCCACCGCAACGGCGAGATGGTGGACTGGATGACTGAGCTCTACGACGACGTGACCCAGATCAAGAGCATGATAACGGCGGATTTCAAGAAGGACAACAAGGGCTATGATTTCAAAAAGGGCCACTTCATGACCTATCCCGCCACCCTCCAGCTGGCCACCGGCAGTATGGGCTCCTCCGGAAACTTCTGCAAGGCCTCGGTCCAGAAGGGCCTCTCGGCCAGCGCCGGCTCCCAGGCCTTCTATGAGATGACCGCCAAGGTCCTCATCAAGGACGGGGACACGGTCTGCGGTGTCATCGCCATGAGCGAGACCGACGGCAAATATTACCGCTTTATGGGCAAGAAGGGCGTGGTGCTGGCCACCGGCGACTTCTCGGCTAACAGCGAGATGTTCCGCTGTCTGTGCACTGAGGACCAGGAGTGCACCCCGTACAGCGAGCTCACCGGAAACGGCCGCAACGGTTCGGGCCACCGCATGGGCATTTGGGCCGGCGGCGTGATGGAGCCGGGTCCCCGGGCCTCCATGGGCGGCGGCACCGCTCCTTTCCCCGGCGCTCTCTTCAAGACCACTGCGGCCCTGTGGATTAACAAGTACGGCAAGCGGTTCTGCAACGAGGGCTTCGGCACTCCCTTTGTGGCCGGCTGCCAGAATGCCCGTCAGCCCATCGACGGCGCTCTCTTCCAGGTGTGGGACGAGGGGCATTGGAGAGAGATGGCCAAGAACCAGGCTCTGGGTCACTTCAACGGTTCCAACATTACCGATGCCCAGATGGAGGAATATGCCGCCAAGCTTCAGGCGGTGAAGGATAACGGCGGTATGCCCGTGGTGGCTGCCGCGGCCGCCGGCGGAGAGGGTGGCGCCCCCGGTGGGGAAGGCGGCGCTCCCGGCGGAGCGGGCGGCCCCGGCGGCCCCGGTGGCCCCGGCGGCCCCGGCGGCGGAGGCAACGAGATCTACTGCGCCGACACCCTGGAGGAGCTGGCTGCCAAGCTGGGTCTTGAGGGCGAATACGCCACAAACTTTGTGGAGGCGGTGAAGCGCTACGACGCCATGGCCGCTGCCGGTAAGGACGAGGACTACGCCAAGGCACCCAACCTGCTCTTCCGGATCAGTGAAGGCCCCTTCTACGCCGAGAAGCTCTCCCGCCGTACCGGCGGGGCCCTGGTGACCCTGGCCGGCCTCTTTGTCAACGGGGACCAGCAGTGTCTGAACCAGAACTTCGAGCCCATCCCCGGCCTCTACGCCACCGGCAATACCTCGGGCGGCCGGTTCGTCCTTCAGTACACAGCCTCCATGAACGGTCTGAGTATCGGCTTTGCCACCGTTTACGGCGCACTGCTGGGCGAGTACCTGGGGGAGAAGGCTCCCGATGTTTCCACCGGCGATTCGTCCACCTCGGCCAAGGGTACCCAGGGGTAAGAGATGGAAAAGAAGCCGCTGCTCCTTTACCTGGATATCCCCTTCTGCCCCGGCCGGTGTGCCCACTGCGCCAAGCCGGCCCTGGAGCCCCGGGCCGACTGGCGGGAAGGATACATAGAGGCCCTGGGGCGGGAGCTCCGCGCCCAGAAGGACAGCCTGCCCGACTATGAGGTGAAGGCGGTCTGGATAGGGGGCGGTATCCCCGGCCATATGGCGGATCCCCAGCTGGGGGAGCTCCTGCGGGAGCTGCCCCAGATCCTTCCCCTGGACCCCGATGCAGAGATCACCCTGAAGGTCCATCCCGGTATGTTCAGTGTGGACACTCTGGAGCTCTGCCGCCACGGCCATGTGACCCGGCTCAGCGTGGAGTATGTGACCCGGAACAGCTATGAGTATGAGAATCTGGGCCGGTTCCTGGCCCCGGACGCCATGGACACCACCCGCATGGTGCTGGGAAATTCCAAGCTGGAACTGAGCTTTGACGTGCTCACCGGCCTGCCCGGCCAAACCGACGCCACCCTGCTGGAAAGCCTGGGGGCCGCAGTGAGTTACGGTGCCGGGCACATCAGCCTCTATCCTTTGAAGCTGCTCCCGGACACGGCCCTGTGCCAACGTTGGGAGCAGGAGGGGGAAAAGCTCCGACAGAACCAGCGCCGTCGGCTGCCCGACGAGGGGGAGAAGGCCGCCATGGTCCAGCGGGGCGCGGAGTTCCTGACAGCCCACGGCTTCCGGGAGTATCTGCCGGGCCGCTGGGCCCTGCCCGACCGGGAATGCCGCTATTTTACTCTGGAGGAGGCCCACGCCGAGGTGCTGGGCTGCGGCCTGGGGGCGGTCACTCTTTTGGAGGGACTCCGATCCGAGAACACCTCCGATTTGTCTATGTACCTCCGTTATTCCAACCGGCCTGACAAGCTGATCTGCCGGGTGGAGAAACTTTGAAACGCTTATTCCATTCCTTTTCCTTTTGATATGCAGGAACGCCCGGCGGAATTAACCGCCGGGCGTTCCTGCATCTATGGGGCCTACTCTTTGCGAGGTGTGGGCAAAGGGATCAGGATACTCAGGGTAAAGCTGGTCCCGTCGGCGCTGGTGGCCACTGTCCCGCCGTATTTCTCTACCGCCTGGGAGATGCCCCGCAGGCCGTAGCCGTGGTTTTCCCCATCACTTTTGCTGGTACGGTAAAAGCCGTCGTCACCCTTTTGGGGCTCTGTTCGGTAATAATTCTGGACGGTGAAAAGGATCATATCCTTTACAGGGCAGAGCTTCAGGTGGATGACCCGCTTCTGCTCCGAAAGGTCTTCCACCGCCTCGATGGCGTTGTCCAGAGCGTTGCCCACCATAACGCACAGGTCCAGCCCATCCATAAAACTCAGGCCCTGCCCGTCGGCATAGGGGACCAGCTCGATGCCCTTCTGCTGGCAAAGGGTGATCTTTTCGGCTAAAATTACATCCAGGTACTCGCTGCCTGTGTTGAGGGAGCTCTCCAGGGGGTGCATGATCTGCTCGATATCGTTGGCCAGCCGGGCCTGGGTGGACTGGCCCTCCCCGTCGGCCCGGAGGGCCAGCAGATAGTTTTTCATGTCGTGGTATTTCTGCTGGATGGCGCTGGAGGCGGCCTTTTGGGATAGGTAGGTTTCCCGCTGCTTCTGTAAAATGTCCTCCATGCGCTTCATCTCCTTTTGCTGGAGTTTGGCGGAGAGGGTGTTGTCGGTGAGAATGGCCACCATCAGGTCGCTGAAACCCAAAAGCAGAAGGAGAAGGCCGATCCGCAGCCGAAAAAAGGGGTGGGACAGGGCGGTGGTGGTCTCCTGGAGGATAAATTGCAGATTCCGGGCGTAAGCGTAGACAAGGAAGGGGAGAAGGACCAGACTCATCTGCCCCCAGCTGAATCTGGATTTTTCGTGCCGGAAGATCCAGGGACGGAACAGGAGGGTCATCACAAGTCCGATCAGCAGGGAGAGAAGGGTGTGGATCAGATTCTGCCACCCGGCGGAGAGATTCCCCAAATGGGGAGAGACCAGCAGATGGAAAATCAGATCGTAGCTCATGATTTGAGTCAGCTCGCCCATGACCACAAAGACCACAGAGCCGTAAAAGGCGGTGCGCCAATCGGTCTTTTTCAGCAGTAGGCACAGCCCGGTCCAGCAGCACAGGCTCAGCAAAATATCCCATATCACGATGGGGAAGGTCCAGAAGCGGATGAGGGTGGGGCCGCCGATGTACAACAGGCAGGCCAGGATCCGGCGCAGCCGGGGGCCGCTCCGGGGAGAGAGGGGGGCGATGAAAAGAAGAAACAGCCCGCCCCAGCCCAGGCGGAGCAGGAGCCAGCCCAGATCCCGCAGCTGGAGGATGTTGCCCATCAGAACGCACCTCCCGCAAAGGCGGCCATGGCCCGCATAAAGTCCTCACGGCGGTACTTGCTCACCGGCAGGACCGTCCCGGCCACCACGGTATCGGTGCGGCGGATGGTGTCCACAGCGGCCAGATTGACCAGGAAGGATGTGTGACAGCGGAAAAAGCCCAGAGGTTCTGTCCGCTGAGCCAGGCTCTGGATGGATTCGGTGATGGTCATGGCGGAGCCGTCCCTCATGTGGAGCAGAAGGGAATGGCCCTGGGTCTCGGCGTACAAAAGCTCCCGGGTATTGATGGAAAAGGTATTTTTTCCGCTGCGGACCAGGATGCTGTGGCCCCTCTTTTGCCAAAGCCGCCGCAGAACGCGGGAGAAGGACAGCCGGCAGCTGCTTTCGCTGACGGGCTTAATGATAAAATCCATGGCCTCCACCGCGTAGCCCGCCAGAGCGCACTGGACCATATTGGTGACAAAGACCAGCAGGACCCGGGAGTCAAACGCCCGGATCCTGCGGGCGGCGTCCAGGCCGTTGACTTTGGGCATATCAATGTCCATGAGGATGAGATCGGGGGACTGAGGATAATTAGCCAGAATATCGGCGCCGTCAGCATATTTTAAGAGGCGGATCTCCTCGCCGTTTTGGGCGAAAAATTGCTCTACCACCTGGCCCAGTGCCGCACTCTGAGCAGCATCGTCTTCAACCAAAGCAATAGTAAGCATGAGAGAGCCTCCTTTCGGGCTGCCAAAGCAGATATACTTAATTAAGTATA
>JAAWPV010000074.1 GCA_022800215.1 Oscillospiraceae bacterium
CACGCCGATGACCTCGTGGGGAATGGTGGTGCCGGAGACACTCACCCGGATCATGTTCTTCTTGGCATCCTCGATGCCCTTGCGAATGGCCTCGGGAACTTCGGCGGCCTTTCCGGTGCCGAATCCCACGTTACCCTTCTCATCGCCCACCACCATCAAGGCGGCAAACTTCATGATGCGGCCGCCCTTGACGGTCTTGGACACCCGGTTCAGGGAAACGAGCTTCTCGCTGTACTCGCTCTGCTCTTTTTCAAATCTGTTAGCCATGTTCGTTTCCTCCTCCCGTTAAAATTCCAGGCCGCCCTCACGGGCGCCTTCGGCCAGAGCCGCCACGCGGCCGTGATAGACATAGCCGCCCCGGTCAAAAACCACGGTGGTGATGCCGGCGGCCTTGGCACGCTCAGCCACCATCTGGCCTACCTTCTTGGCGCCCTCCACATTGGAGCCGGAGCCTTCAAAGGTCTTATCCAGGGAGGAAGCGGAAACCAGGGTCTTGCCCGCCACATCGTCGATGATCTGGGCGTAGATGTTGGTCTCGCTGCGGAACACGTTCAAACGGGGTCTCTCGGGCGTGCCGGCGATCTTGCCGCGCACTCTCTTGTGGCGCTTAAGCCGCTGAGCGTTGGTATCGGGTCTTTTGATCATAACAGCACACCTCCTTATTTCTTCTTGACGCCGGTCTTGCCTTCCTTACGGCGGATGACCTCGTCAGCATATTTGATTCCCTTGCCCTTGTAAGGCTCGGGAGGTCTTTTCTCTCTCACTTCGGCAGCGAACTGGCCCACCTTCTGCTTATCGGGGCCGTGGATGACGATGTGGTTGGGATCGGGCACATCAATGGTGATACCCTCAATCTCCTCCATGGTCACCTGGTGAGAAAAGCCCAGGTTCATGACCAGCTTGGTGCCTTCCTTGGCCACACGGTAACCGACACCGTTGACCTCCAGATCCTTCTTGAACTCCTCGGTGACACCCACCACCATGTTGTGGAGCAGAGTCCGGGTCAGCCCGTGAAGGCTCCGGTTCTCCTTGGTGTCGTCGGGACGAGTCACATGGAGCTCAGTACCCTCCTGGGTAATGGTCATGGCGGGGCAAAGCTGCTGCTGAAGGGTGCCCTTGGGACCCTTGACAGTGACCAGGTTGCCCGCCTCGATCTTCACGTCCACACCGGCGGGGACAGAGATCGGCATTCTACCAATTCTTGACATTCTCTATTCCCCTCCTTACCATACGAAGGCCAGCACTTCGCCGCCCACATGGGCAGCGCGGGCAGCCTTGTCGGTCATAACGCCCTTGCTGGTGGAGACAATGGCGATACCCAGGCCCTTGATGACCCGGGGCAGCTCGTCAGCGCCGGCATAGACCCGCAGGCCGGGCTTACTGACCCGGCGCAGGCCGGTGATGACCTTCTCTTTGTTGGGCTGAGCGTACTTCAGGGTGATGCGGATGATGCCCTGGGTGCCGTCGTCGATGAGCTGGTAGGCCTTGATATAGCCCTCATCCAGCAGGATCTGGGCGATGGACTTCTTCATGTTGGAAGCAGGAACATCCACCGTATCGTGCTTTGCGTTGCTTGCGTTGCGGATACGAGTGAGCATATCCGCGATGGGATCTGTGATGTGCATACGTTTTACCTCCTTATAGAGTTACAGGCAAAGCCTGTATCAGCGGCAAGGTATCGAAGATAGGTGGTCTCCGACCTATTAAACCGCAGTCGAGCTTTCAAATAACCGGGTGGAAAGCTTCTTGTTACCAAGAAGCTTTCTTAACCCCAGGAATCTGACCTTTATAGGCCAATTCTCTGAAGCAGATACGGCAGATGCCGTAGTCCCGGAGATAGGCGTGGGGCCGGCCGCAGAGCTTGCAGCGGTTGTAGCGGCGGCTGGAGAACTTAGGAGTCCTCTGCTGCTTGAGGATCATAGACTTCTTTGCCATGGTATTCCCTCCTTACGCCCGGGTGGCGAAGGGAGCGCCGATGAGCGTCAGCAGCTCACGGGCCTCTTCGTCAGTGTTGGCGGTGGTGCACAGGACAACGTCCATGCCCCGGATCTTGTCGATCTTGTCGTACTCGATCTCAGGGAAGATGAGCTGCTCCTTAATGCCCAGAGCGTAGTTGCCCCGGCCATCGAAGGAGTTGGGGTTGATGCCCCGGAAGTCACGGACACGGGGCAGGGCCACGTTGAAGAGGCGGTCCAGGAACTCCCACATCCGGTCGCCCCGGAGGGTGACCTTGGCGCCAATGGGCATCTCCTCACGGAGCTTGAAGTTAGCCACGGACTTCTTGGCCTTGGTGATGATAGCCTTCTGGCCGGTGATCTTAGTCAGGTCACCCACAACGGCCTCCAGGACCTTGGCATTCTCACGGGCCTCGCCGCAGCCGCAGTTGACGACGATCTTGTCCAGCTTGGGGATCTGCATGACGGACTTGTAGCCGAACTTCTGCATGAGAGCAGGAGCGACTTCAGCCTGGTACTTTGCCTTCAGATTGGGCACTTTCTTATCAGCCATTTGTAACTCCTCCTCTCTCAGATTTCAGCGCCGCACTTCTTGCAGACGCGGACACGCTTGCCGTCCACCACCTTGCTGGCGGGACGGGTGGGCTTGTTGCACTTGGGGCAGACCCGCATGACCTTACAGGCGTAGATGGGGGCTTCCTTCTTCACAATGCCGCCCTGCTCGCCCTGAGTGCGGGGCTTCTGATGGCGAGTAGCCACATTGATCTTCTCCACAATGACCTTACGGCTCTCAGGCATGGCCTCCAAAACGGTGCCCTGCTTGCCCTTGTCTTTGCCGGAGAGAACGACGACGGTGTCGCCCTTCTTGATGCTCATAGTATTCATATCTTTCTCCTACCCCCTTACAGAACTTCGGGAGCCAGGGACAGGATCTTCATGTAATCCTTGTCGCGCAGCTCACGGGCCACCGGCCCAAAGATACGGGTACCCCGGGGGTTCTTGTCGTCACGGATGAGGACGGCGGCGTTCTCGTCGAAGCGGACGTAGCTGCCGTCAGGACGGTGGATGCCCTTGGAAGTACGGACGATGACGGCCTTCACGACCTCGCCCTTCTTCACCGTACCGCCGGGCTGAGCCTTCCGGACGGAAGCGACGATCACATCGCCGATGTTGCCAAACTTACGCTTGGAACCGCCCAGCACGCGGATGGTCTTGATTTCCTTGGCGCCGGTATTATCGGCGACCTTCAGATAGCTTTCCTGCTGAATCATACCAGCACCTCCTTATTTTGCCTTCTCGAGGATCTCGACCACGCGCCAGCGCTTATCCTTGCTGAGGGGCCGGGTTTCCATGACCCGCACGCGGTCGCCCACGCCACACTCGTTCTTCTCGTCGTGGGCTTTGAGCTTGTAGGTCCTCTTGACGATTTTCTTGTACAGCGGGTGGGCCACACGGTCGGCAATGGCCACCACAACGGTCTTATCCATCTTATCGGAAACCACCAGGCCGACTCTGGTCTTGCGGGAAGAAGTTCTTGCTTCGCTCATTTCTCAGTTCCTCCTTCTTATCGGCCTGCGAGCTCAAGCTCGCGGATGATGGTCTTGACTCGGGCAATGTCCCGCTTGACCTCAGCGATCTTCACGGGATTCTCGAGCTGATTGGTCGCGTGCTGAAGACGGAGCTGGAAGAGATCCTTCTTCAGCTCACCCAGCTTGGTTTCCAGCTCGGCGGCGCTCATTTTACGGACTTCACTTGCTTTCATCTTCATTCACCACCATTCTCGGTCACAGGGGCTTCTTCTCTCTTGACGATCTTGCACTTGACAGGCAGCTTGTGGCTGGCAAGGCGCAGAGCTTCCTTGGCCACATCCTCGGGCACGCCGGCGATCTCGAACATAACGCGCTCGGGCTTCACCACGGCCACCCAGTGATCAGGGGCGCCCTTACCGGAACCCATACGGGTACCCAGAGCCTTGCTGGTCACGGGCTTGTCAGGGAAGATCTTGATCCAGACCTGACCGCCACGCTTGGTGTGACGGGTCATGGCCACACGGGCGGCCTCGATCTGGTTGGAAGTGATCCACGCGGGCTCCAGGGACTGGAGGCCCCACTCGCCGTAAGCGACTTTGTTGCCGCGGGCGGCCTTGCCGGTCATGCGTCCACGATGAACACGGCGGTATTTGACTCTCTTAGGCATCAGCATGATTAGCCCTGGCCTCCTTCCTGGATCTCGGGAGCCTCGGTCTCAGCGGCGGGGGCAGTCTCAGCGGCCTCCACCGGCTTGGGAGCCGGACGGCTTTGGATACGGTTATAGGTGGGGCCGCTCTGACGGCGGTCATCCCGGCGACCGCCGCTGCGGCGGTCATCCCGACGGTCGCCATCCCGGCGCTCACGGCGGGGACGGTCAGGACGCTCCTTGAAGTTTTTGGCGTCCAAAGTGCGGGGGGTGGTCCGCAGGGTCTGGGTCAGCACCTCGCCCTTGTAGATCCACACCTTCACGCCAATGCGGCCATAGGTGGTAGCAGCCTCGGTAAAGCCGTAGTCGATGTCGGCCCGGAGGGTCTGGAGGGGAATGGTGCCGTCGTGGTAGTGCTCCACACCGGCGATCTCCCGTCCGCCCAGACGGCCGGAGCAGGTGACCTTGATACCCAGAGCGCCGGCCCGCATAGCCCGGCCCATGGCGTTCTTCATGGCCCGGCGGTGAGCCACACGGCCCTCCAGCTGCTGGGCGATGTTCTCAGCCACCAGCTGGGCGTCGGTATCCATGCTCTTGACCTCAACGATGTTGAGCGCCACGCTCTTGCCGATGAGCTTCTCCACCTGGGCCCGGATGCGCTCGATCTCGGTGCCGCCCTTGCCGATGACCACGCCGGGCTTGGCGCAGTGCAGGTAAATGCGGACCTTGGCGTTGTCGCGCTCGATCTCGATCTTGGGCACACCGGCGGAATAAAGGGTCTTCTTCAGGTATTCCCGGATCTTGTGGTCCTCAACCAGCAGGTCGCCAACCAGCTCGTTCTTGGCGTACCAGCGGGAGTCCCAATCCTTAATAACGCCCACGCGAAGGCCGTGGGGATTGACTTTCTGTCCCATATTACTTGGCCTCCTTTTCTGCCACAGCGATGGTGATGTGAGAGGTGCGCTTGTTGATCCGGAACGCGCGGCCCTGGGCCCGGGGACGGATCCGCTTGATGATGGGGCCGAGGGTGGCGAAGGTCTCGGAAACATAGAGCTTCTCGGGATCCATCTGGTGGTTATTCTCCGCATTGGCGGCGGCGCTCTTCAAAAGCTTCAGCAGAAGCTCAGAGGCAGCCTTGGGGGTAGTCATCAGGATGGCGGTGGCCTGCTCCACGCTCTTGCCCCGGATCAGGTCGCAGACGATCCCCACTTTACGGGGAGAGATACGGGCGTATCTCAAAGTTGCTTTCGCTTCCATATTCTCTCTCCTCCTTACTTACCGGTCTTGCTGCCGGCGTGGCCCTTGAAGGTACGGGTGGGGGCGAACTCGCCCAGCTTGTGGCCCACCATATCCTCAGTGACATACACAGGCACATGCTTGCGTCCGTCATGGACGGCGAAGGTATGACCCACGAAGGAGGGGAAGATGGTGGAGGCGCGGCTCCAGGTCTTCAGGACCTTCTTGTCGTTGGTCTTGTTGAGCTCATCGACCCGCTTCAGCAGCTCAGGAGCGCAAAACGGGCCCTTCTTAATGCTTCTGGACATGTTTTATTCTCCTCCTTACTTCGCGTTGCGGTGCTTGACGATGAACTTCTCGGTACGGTTCTTACCCTTCCGGGTCTTGTAGCCCATAGCGGGCTTGCCCCAGGGGGTCACAGGACCGGGACGGCCCACAGGGCTCTTGCCCTCGCCGCCGCCGTGGGGGTGGTCATTGGGGTTCATGACGGAGCCACGGACGGTGGGCCGCCAACCCATGTGACGCTTCCGGCCGGCCTTGCCGATCTGGATGTTCTCGTGATCGGTGTTGCCCACCTGGCCGATGGTGGCCATGCAGTCC
>JAAWPV010000059.1 GCA_022800215.1 Oscillospiraceae bacterium
AGCGGAAAGTCCCGAAGGGACTTGAAGACCAGGCCGAGTCGAACCGAAGCGGAGCGAGCGACATGAGGCTTCGCAGCGTGACAGCCCCGAAGCGCGGAGCGGTGGTCTGCTGAGGGGCTAACGACAGAGCGGAGCGAAAAGCGGCGGGCGGCAACGCCGACCAGAGCTTTTTGCGCAGTCGGCGGAGTTAGATCCCGTGGCGTCCAGACCATCGCGCAGCGTGACAATGCGGCCCAAAGGTGCCCGGCGGTCCCCCCGTCGGGCATCTTTTTGCCCTCTTCCCCTTGACAAGGGGGAGAAAAACGGATAAACTAACCTATACACAAGGAAAAACGCAATGACCGGGACGAGTACCCTGCCGGACCTGCACAGAGAGCCGCCGTTTGGTGAAAGGCGGAGAGGAAGGACAGGGGAAGGATCACCCGGGAGCGGCGGGACTGAACGGCAAAGGCCGATAAGTCCCGGCGGGGGGTGCCCGTTACAGCACAAGCGAGTGGCCGGGGATTTTGTGTCCTGGCAATGAGAGTGGTACCGCAGAGGAATTGGCTCCTTTGTCTCTTAGAGAGACAAAGGAGTTTTGTTTTGCGAAAAAAGGAGGCGGGAGAATGAAGTGTCCCTACTGCGGGAAAGAGATGGAACGGGGATACCTGTACGGAGGGAACCGCATTATCTGGACGCAGGATGAAGTCCGTTTTACCGCTTTGGCGGGAGAAAGAGATATTCAACTTGCGGGTTGGGGATTCTTTGGTTCAAGGATCCCTGCCGAGACTTGCAAAGGCTGCCACAAAGTCATTGTGGATTACGAAGAATAAAAACATTTTCACATAAAGGAGATACGACCATGGATTACAACAACACCGTGCACCTGCCCCAGACTGACTTCCCCATGCGGGCGGGGCTGCCCAAGCGGGAGCCTGAGATGCTGGAGGCCATGAAAGAGAAGAAGCTTTACCACAAGATGGTAAAGCGCAACGAGGGTAAGCCCCGCTTCATCCTTCACGACGGTCCCCCCTACGCCAACGGCAACATCCACATCGGCACCGCCATGAACAAAACCTTGAAGGACATCATCGTCAAGAGCAAAAACATGACAGGCTTTCAGGCGCCCTACGTCCCCGGCTGGGACACCCACGGCCTGCCCATCGAGACCGCCGTTTTGAAGGATAAGACGGTGAAGCGGGAGGAAATGTCCACCGCCGACTTCCGCACCAAGTGCCAGGAGTACGCCGAGGGCTACATCGCCCGGATGACTGAGCAGTTCCAGCGCTTAGGCGTCCTGGGCGAGTGGGAAAACCCCTATATCACTCTAAAGCCCGAGTTCGAGGCCAAGCAGATCGAGGTCTTCGGCAAGATGGCGGAAAAAGGGCTCATCTACAAGGGCATGAAACCCGTCTACTGGTGCCCCTTTGACCAGACCGCTCTGGCCGAGGCGGAGATCGAGTACCAGGACGACCCCTGTACCACTATCTTTGTCAAGTTCCCGGTGAAGGACGACAAAGGTAAGCTGGGGACGTACTGCGACCTTTCCAAGACATACTTTGTCATCTGGACCACCACACCCTGGACCATCCCGGGCAACTACGCCATCTGCGTCAACGCCAATTTTGACTATGTGCTTTTGAAGGCCCCCAACGGGGAAGTGTATATCATGGCCCAGGAGCTTTGCGAGGGTGTGTGCAAGCAGGCCGGCATCGACTACGCCGCCTGCGAGGTCCTTGCTACCCTGAAGGGCAGTGACTTTGAGCTGATGCGGGCCAAGCACCCCCTCTTTGACCGGGAGAGCGTCATCCTCTGCGGCGACCACGTGACGCTGGAGGCGGGTACCGGCTGCGTCCACACCGCCCCCGGCTTCGGCGCCGACGACTTTAACATCTGCCGCTCCTACGACAAGCAGGGCCTTACCAACATCGGGGTGCCCGTGCCCGTGAATGCCAAGGGCATCATGACCGACGAGCGCTACAACGGCCAGTACTACGCCAAGGGCAACGATATGGTGGTGGCCGATTTGGAGAGCGAGGGTTTCCTCCTCTGCAAGGAGAACATCACCCACTCCTACCCCCACTGCTGGCGGTGCAAGCACCCCATCATCTACCGAGCCACCGAGCAGTGGTTCTGCTCGGTGGACGCCATCAAGAAGGCGGCAGTGGATTCCTGCGACAACATCCAGTGGCACCCCGCCTGGGGCAAGGACCGGATGGTATCCATGATCTCAGAGCGCAACGACTGGTGTATCTCCCGCCAGCGGGTGTGGGGCGTGCCCATCCCCATCTTCTACTGCGACGACTGCGGGGCGGATATCGTTACCCCCGAGACCATCGCCCGGGTATCCGGGCTCTTCCGGGAGCACGGCTCCAACATCTGGTTCGACTCTGAGGCAAAGGACCTTCTGCCCGAAGGCTTTGTCTGCCCCAAGTGCGGCAAGAGCCACTTCACCAAGGAAACGGACATCATGGACGTGTGGTTCGATTCCGGCTCCACCTGGGCCGCCGTGGCCGATGAGCGTGACAACCTGGGCTATCCCGCCGACCTCTATCTGGAGGGCGGCGACCAGTACCGGGGCTGGTTCCAGTCCTCCATGCTCACCTCCATCGCCTGCAACGGGGTGGCCCCCTACAGGCAGATCGTCACCCACGGCTGGACGGTGGACGGCGAGGGCAAGGTGATGCACAAGTCTCTGGGCAACGCCATCTCCCCTGATGACGTTTTGAAGGAGTACGGCGCCGACATCTTCCGGCTGTGGGTGGCCAGCGCCGAGTACACCCAGGATATGCGCATCTCCCCGGAGATCTTGAAGCAGCTCTCCCAGGCCTATCTGAAGATCCGGAACACCGCCCGGTATATGCTGGGCAATCTGGCGGGCTTCGACCCCAACGGGAAGATGGCGCCGGAGAAAATGATCGGCCTGGACCGGTGGGCGGTGGCCCAGCTGGGCAAGCTGGCCCAGACCTGCCGGGCGGCCTATCACAGCTACGACTTCCACATCGCCTACCGGGCCATCTACAACTTCTGCGTCATCGAGATGTCCAACTTCTATCTGGACATCATCAAGGACCGGCTGTACTGCGGGGACAAGGCAGGCCGGGCCTCCGCCCAGACCGCCCTCTACACCATCCTGGACGGTATGACAAGGCTCATCGCTCCCATCCTGGCTTTCACCAGTGACGAGATCTGGGCCGCCATGCCCCACGGCAAGGCGGACAACGCCGAGAGCGTGCTTATGAACGACATGCCGGACGCCGACCCGGCCTTTGCCCTCAGTGAGGCGGAGGAGGCCCGCTGGGCCAAGGTCATGGCCCTCCGGGACGACGTGAACAAGGCCCTGGAGCTTGCGAGGAGCGAACAGAGTGTGAAGAAGAACCAGGACGCTGACCTGACCCTTACCTTCACTCCCGAGGCTTGGAAGGAGTTTGAAGGTCTCCGGATGGACGAGAGCGATCTGGCCGCTATCTGCATCGTGTCCGCGGTCACCGTGGCCCAGGGTGAGAGCGAGGGCTACAAGGGCGAGGAATTCGAGGGCCTCACCGTGAAGGTGGCCCCCGCCGCCGGGGAGAAATGCCCCCGGTGCTGGAACCACGACGTGAGGATCGGGACGGAGGGGCACCACGGGGAACTCTGCGATCGGTGCGCCCGCGTCGTCGCCGCGGAGTGGTAAAAAAGCGCAGCACGCAATGGCCTTCCAATGATTGTGATTTCGAGCCAAAATGTTGCACAAAGTGATACATTCAGTGAAAAATTTTTTCAAACTTTTTCATTTTCACTGAGACGTTTATGGGACAGTAAAACAAAAAGAGAGACAGGAGCGTAAAGCTCCCGTCTCTCTTTTCTTCTTACTCTCAGTTCAGATCAACGCGGCAGTGATAATCGCCATGGAGTAGACCTCCTCGGCCACGCAGCCCCGGGACAGGTCGTTGATGGGGGCGTTCAGGCCCAGCAGGATAGGGCCGTAGGCGTCGTAGCCCCCCAGCCGCTGGGCGATCTTGTAGCCGATGTTGCCCGCTTCGATGTTGGGGAAAATGAAGGTGTTGGCATAGCCCGCCACCTTGCTGCCGGGGAACTTGAGCTGACCCACAGTGGGGGAGACGGCGGCGTCGAACTGCATCTCGCCGTCGATGGCAAGGTCGGGGGCCATCTCCTGGGCCACCTTGGTGGCCTCAGCGCTGAGGGCCACGGTGCCCCCCTTACCGCTTCCCTTGGTGGAGAAGCTCAGCATGGCCACCTTGGGCTCGATGCCGAAGATCTGGGCGCAGCGGGCGGACTCCACCGCCACCTCGGCCAGCTTTTGGGCGCCGGAAACGGTGACGTTGCCCTCCTTGTCCACGCTGTCCTCATAGGAGAGGTTGATGGCGCAGTCGCCCATACACAGCTTCTGAAGGGCCTCGTCGCCGGTGTCCCGGACCAGGATGAAGCAGGAGGATACCAGGTGGGCGCCGGGCTTTGTTTTGATGAGCTGGAGGGCGGGCCGGACGGTGTCGGCGGTGGAGTAGGTGGCGCCGCCCAGCAGGCAGTCGGCCTTGCCCATCTTCACCAGCATGGTGCCGAAGTAGTTGCTCTTGGCAAGGGCAGCGCGGCACTCCTCCTCGCTCATCTTGCCCTTCCGCAGCTCCACCATCTTGCTGACCATCTCGTCCATGCCGGCGTAGGCGGCGGGGTCGATGATCTCAGCGCCCGAAATATTGAAATTGCCCTTCTGGGCGGCGGCCTTCACCTCGTCGGGGCTGCCCACCAGGATAGGCTTCAGGAAGCCGCCCTCCAAAAGGCGGGCGGTGGCCTCCAGAATGCGCTCGTCGGTGCCCTCGGTGAAGACGATAGTCTTGGGATCCTTTTTCAGCTTTTCGATCATGGGATCAAAAGAAAAATTGCTCATGGAAATGACCTCCTTGATTTTAGCAAAATAGAGTTTGGGTCACACTATTCTTATTATACACCAAATTGTGGATATATCTCAATGGTTCCGGGTAAGTTTTTTTCAGAGAATTTTCCTTTACAAACCGTAATGTTACAGCTATAATATACCTACTGTTTTGAAAGAGAAAGAGGAGCGTGTTCAAATGGAAATCAACAACGACTTTTCCCGCACCCTGTCCTTACTGCGGCGGGAAAAAAAGGTGAGCCAGCGGGAGGCCGCCAAAGAGCTGGGCATCAGCCAGGCCCTTCTGAGCCACTATGAAAACGGCGCCCGGGAGCCGGGCCTTGCCTTTGTGCGGAAGGCCTGCGACTATTATAAGGTATCTGCCGACTTCCTTCTGGGCCGCAGCATGGACCGGGAGGGCACCACCATCGGGGCGGAGGAGCTTTACGACGCCTCCGCCGAGAAGGGCAACGTCCTCCGGGGCAGCGTGGTGGCCATGCTGAACAAAAAGCTGCTGGTAAACTCCCTGGACATGCTCTTTGACCTTCTGGGCAAGCTGGGCAGCAAGGAGGCCATTACCGCCGCTTCCGGCTACCTGGGGGATGCGGTCTACAAGATGTTCCGCCACCTTTACCGGGCCCCCGGCACCCAGAGTGAGAATTTCTTTTCCATCCCCCAGAACCACTTTCTGGCCGGTTGCACTGACGCCGACATGACCTACGCCGAGGCGGACTATCTGGACGCCCTGGAGCAGCAGGCCAAAGAGAAGGGGAAGGACAGCTTTCCCACCATCACCAACGATTCCCTGGCCCAGGGCTACCCCGGGGCTTACCAGTCCCTGCTGCAAATCGTCCACACCACCGGGGAACGGGTGAACAAGACGTTGGCCCAGCGGAAGAAATAACGGCTTTGCCTCACGGAGGTACTACTTTATGAGCGACCAATCCAAAATTCGCAACTTTTCCATTATTGCCCACATCGACCACGGTAAATCCACCCTGTCCGACCGGCTCATTGAGCTGTGCGGGGCGGTGGAGCAGCG
>JAAWPV010000060.1 GCA_022800215.1 Oscillospiraceae bacterium
GAGGAGGGCGCCGACCTGCCCGCCTACGTGGAGACCACCTTCAAGAACGACGAGAAGGGCGACCCCCTGGTGACCAAGGATGGTCTTATCTGCCTGGGCGTCATGACAGCGGAGCAGTACGACGACATCAAGGATATGACTCAGAAGATCACCCAGATCGTGGCCGACGATTTGAAGGCGAAGGGCCTGGTGCTCTACGACATCAAGTTCGAGTACGGCTACGACGCCAACGGCAAGGTGATGCTCATTGACGAGATCGCCTCGGGCAATATGCGGGTCTACAAGGACGGCAAATACATCGACCCCATGACCCTCTCCAAGCTGTTCTTCGCCTGAGAAGAGGCCTTTTCATCCATCACTTTTAAACGGAAAAGGAGCGTATGACCTATGGACAAAAGAGAACAGCTTTATGAGGGGAAAGCCAAGAAGGTTTTTGCCACCGACGATCCCAACCTGGTGATCGTGGACTATAAGGACGACGCCACCGCCGGAAACGGCGCCAAGAAGGGTACCATCCGGGGCAAGGGCGTGGTGAACAACAAGGTCACCAACTCCCTGATGCAGATGCTGGAGAAGGAAGGGGTCCCCACCCACTTTGTTCGCCAGCTCTCTGACCGGGAGACAGTAGTGAAGAAGGTGACCATCGTTCCTTTGGAGGTCATTGTCCGCAACGTGGCCGCCGGCTCCTTCTCCGCCCGCCTGGGGGTGAAGGAGGGCACTCGTTTCGACCAGCCTACCCTGGAGTACAGCTACAAGAATGACGAACTGGGGGACCCTCTTATCAACCACTCCTTCGCCATTGCCCTGAAAGCAGCTACCGCCGAGGAGCTGGCCACCATTGATAAATACGCCTTGAAGGTCAACGAGGTGCTGAAGGCGTATCTCAAAAAGTATAACATCGACCTTATCGACTTCAAGCTGGAGTTTGGCCGCCTGCCCGACGGCACCATCGTTCTGGCCGATGAGATCAGCCCAGATACCTGCCGCTTCTGGGATGCTGAGACCGGCGCCCATCTGGACAAGGACCTCTTCCGCCGGGACCTGGGCGGCGAGGTGGAGGCCTATCAGGAGGTGCTGAGCCGCCTCCTGGGGGAGTAAGCGGTTATGGGCGGATTTTTTGGTGCCATCTCCAAGCAGGACTGTGTGCTGGATCTCTTTTTCGGCACGGACTATCACTCTCACCTGGGTACCCGCCGGGGCGGCATGGCGGTCTACGATGAGACTTTGGGTTTCCAGCGGCAGATCCATAACATCGAAAATACCCCCTTCCGTACCAAATTTGAAAACGACCTTCATGAGTTCAAGGGCCGGGCGGGCATCGGTTGTATCAGCGATACCGACCCCCAGCCTCTGCTGGTAAAGTCCCACCTGGGCCTTTACGCCATTTCCACCGTGGGCATCATCAACAATGCCGACGCACTGGTGGAGCAGTACTTTTCCGACCACGGCCACCAGTTCATGGCCATGAGCTCGGGGAAGGTGAACTCCACCGAGCTGGTGGCTGCCCTCATTAACAAGAAGGACGACCTGGTTTCCGGTATCCGTTACGCCCAGGAGCAGATCGACGGTTCAGCCACCATCCTCATTCTGACCTCCGACGGTATCATTGCGGCCCGGGATAAGCTGGGACGGCTCCCGATCCTCATCGGACAGGGGCCGGAGGGCTGCTGCGTGTCCTTTGAGTCCTTTGCTTATAAAAAGCTGGGCTACTATGACGCCTATGAGCTGGGCCCCCGGGAGATCGTCAGGGTCACAGCCAACGGCTGGGAGACCCTTGCTCCAGCGGGGGAGGAGATGAAGATCTGCGCCTTCCTCTGGACCTATTACGGCTACCCCAACTCTACCTATGAGGGGGTCAACGTGGAGGTTATGCGATACCGCAACGGCCAGGCCATGGCCAAGGCGGAAACGGAGCGGGGGACCCTGCCCGATGTGGACTATGTGGCCGGAGTACCCGACTCGGGCATTCCCCACGCCATCGGATACGCCCAGGAGAGCGGAAAGCCCTTCGCCCGGCCTTTCGTCAAGTACACCCCCACCTGGCCCCGGTCCTTCATGCCCACCAACCAGGACGTGCGGAACCAGGTGGCCAAGATGAAGCAGATCCCAGTGCCCGACCTCATCGAGGGAAAGAAGCTCCTCTTCGTGGACGATTCCATCGTCCGGGGCACCCAGCTTCGGGAGACGGTGGAGTTCCTCTATGAATCGGGGGCGGAGGAGGTCCATATGCGTTCGGCCTGTCCGCCTATCATGTATGGCTGTAAGTACCTCAACTTCTCCCGGAGCAATTCGGATATGGAGCTCATCGCCCGCCGGACCATCCAGGAGATCGAGGGGGACGAGGGACAGAAGCATCTGGAGGAGTACGCCGACGCCGCCACCGAGCGGGGCCAGTGCCTTTTGAAGCACATCTGTGAGTCTTTGGGTTTTGACTCTTTGGGTTACCAGTCTTTGGACAGCTTGCTGGACGCCATCGGAATCGACAAGAGCAAGATCTGTACCTACTGCTGGAACGGAAAGGAATAATATGAAGGATATCTGGGACAAGCTTCGTGAGGAATGCGGCGTTCTGGGTGTCTATGACGCAGGAGATATCGAAGATATCATCTCCGATACATATTACGGCCTCTATGCCCTGCAGCACAGGGGACAGGAGAGCTGTGGCATAGCGGTAAACGACGGCGGCGTGATCCTGCTTCATAAGGATGTGGGTTTAGTCAGTGAGGTTTTTTCCCGAGATGTTCTGGAGCGGCTGCCTCGGGGAAAGATGACCGTAGGCCACTGCCGGTATGCCACCACAGGAACGCCAAGTTCTATCAATGCACAGCCTTTGGCGGTCCGGCATGTGAAAGGTTCCATGGCCCTGGCTCACAATGGAAATTTGACTAACGCGGCTCAACTGCGCCGGGAGTATGAGCTGCAAGGGGCCATTTTTCATTCCACCAGCGACACGGAAGTCATTGCGTATGCATTGACCCGGGAGCGCTTGAGGACCGTATCTATTCAGGATGCTGCAGTGGCGGTGATGGGGAAACTGAAGGGCGCCTATTCATTGGTGATCATGTCTCCCCAGAAGTTGATTGCCCTTCGGGATCCACAGGGTTTCCGGCCTCTGTGCATGGGGCGGCTGGGGAAAAGCGTGATTTTTGCCAGCGAGAGCTGTGCCTTGGACGCAGTAGGGGCGACTTTCCAACGGGATGTGGAGCCTGGTGAGGTGATCGTGGTCAGCGGCGATGGTGAGGTGGAGTCTATTCGGACCCATTGCGGCGAGACCAAACCTTCGTTCTGTGCATTTGAGTACATCTATTTTTCACGCCCTGATTCAGTGATCGACGGTACTTCGGTCCACATTGCACGGCAGCGGGCGGGAGCGTTACTGGCCCTCAGCCACCCGGCCCAGGCTGATGTGGTGGTAGGCGTTCCGGACTCCGGCCTGGATGCTGCTTTAGGATATGCTCAGCAAAGTGGTATTCCTTATGGCATCGGCTTCCTGAAAAACAAGTACATTGGCCGGACCTTTATTGCGCCCAACCAAAAGCAGCGGGAGAACGATGTGCGTATCAAGCTGAATCCGGTGGCGGCCACTGTACGGGATAAACGGGTAGTGTTGGTGGACGACTCCATTGTTCGGGGAACCACCAGCCTGAAGATCGTTAAGCTTTTGCGGGAGGCCGGGGCCAGGGAAGTCCATATGCGTCTGTCAGCGCCGCCCTTCCGCTATCCGTGCTATTTTGGGACAGATATTGATTCCAGTGAAAATTTGATCGCATATAAGCATTCAGTAGAAGAAATCGCTGATCTTATTGGGGTGGATTCCCTTGGATATCTGGAGGTAGAGGATCTGCCAAAGCTGCCGGAGAACGGTTGTAAGGGGCTCTGTGATGCCTGCTTTACTGGACGGTACCCGGTGGAGCCGCCGGAGGAGGGCAGCAAAAGCAGATTTGAGGCAAAGTTTTCGGAGCTTGCCGTGGATTAAGAAGGAGTGAAACGAATGATAGAAAAAAGCTTTTCCGAGTCCTATGCTGCCGCCGGCGTAGACATTACCGCCGGCTATAAGGGCGTGCAGCTCATGAAAAAGCATGTGGAGCGGACCTGTATTCCCGGTGTGCTGGGAGGACTGGGCGGCTTCGGCGGCCTCTTTCAGCCCGACCTTTCCGGTATGAGTGAGCCGGTGTTGGTCTCCGGCACCGACGGAGTGGGCACGAAGGTGAAGCTGGCCTTCCTGTTGGACAAGCACGACACCGTGGGCATCGACTGCGTGGCCATGTGCGTCAATGATGTGCTGGCCTGCGGGGCAAAGCCCCTTTTCTTTTTGGACTACATCGCCTGCGGGAAGAACATTCCGGAGAAGATCGCCGCCATCGTCTCCGGCGTGGCTGAGGGCTGTGTCCAGGCGGGCTGTGCCCTCATCGGCGGCGAGACCGCCGAGCACCCCGGCATGATGCCCCAGGAGGAGTACGACTTGGCGGGCTTCACCGTGGGTGTGGTGGATAAGTCCAAAATGCTGGACAATACCGCCATGAAGGCGGGGGATGTGGTGCTGGCGCTGCCCTCCACCGGTGTTCACTCCAACGGCTTCTCCCTGGTGCGGAAGGTCTTTGACCTGGAGGGGAAGGACCTCCACCGCTATGTGCCCGAGCTGGGCGGCGAGCTGGGGGAGACCCTGCTGACTCCCACCCGCATCTATGTGAAGCCGGTTTTGAAGCTGATGGAGCAGGTCAGCGTCCATGGGGTGAGCCACATCACCGGCGGCGGCTTCTATGAGAATATCCCCCGCTGTATCCCCGACGGCCTCATGGCGAAAATTGACCGGAAGGCGGTCCGGGTCCTGCCCATCTTCGACCTCATTGCGAAAGAGGGTAAGGTCAGCGACCACGATATGTTCAACACCTACAACATGGGTGTGGGCATGGCGGTCATTGTCCCTGCCGCTGAGGCGGACAAAGCTGTTTCGGCCCTGGCCGCTGAGGGCCAGGAAGCCTACGTCATGGGCGAGATCGTCCCCGGTGAGGGAGGGGTGGAGCTGTGCTGAACATCGCCGTGCTGGTGTCCGGCGGCGGCACTAACCTCCAGGCCCTTCTGGACGCCCAGGACCGGGGGGAGCTGGGCATCGGCCGGATCTCCCTGGTGGTGGCCAGCAAGCCCGGGGTCTACGCTCTGGAGCGGGCCGCCAAGGCAGGCGTTCCCGCCCTCACCATCGCCCGAAAGAACTATCCCGACATTGATACATATTGTGATGCTATGCTGAGCGCCATGCGGGAAAAGCATATCGGCCTTGTGGTGCTGGCGGGATTCCTGTCCATCTTGAATGAGAAGTTCATCGAAGCCTTTCCCAACCAGATCATCAACGTCCATCCCAGCTTGATCCCCTCTTTCTGCGGTAAGGGATACTATGGGCTGAAGGTCCACGAAGCCGCCCTCCGGCGGGGGGTGAAGGTCACCGGGGCCACCGTCCACTTTGTGAACGCCGAGCCTGACGGCGGGCCTATCATCTTTCAAAAGGCGGTGGAGGTGCTGCCCGGGGATACCCCGGAGGTGCTTCAAAAGCGGGTCATGGAGCAGGCGGAATGGCTTTTGCTTCCCCGGGCGGTGGCTCTTTTCTGTAAGGGCTGGCTCCGGGTGGAGGAGAACGGAACGGTTATTATTGAGGAGGTAAAGGGTTGTCATGAAAGAGATTCGTGAATTGTTGCAGGGAAATCCCTATCCCGGCCGGGGCATCGCTCTGGGCCGAAGCGCCGACGGCAAGCGGGCCATGGTGGTCTACTTCATCATGGGCCGCAGCGTCAACAGCCGCAACCGCATTTTTGAGACAACGGAGGACGGCATCCGCACCAAGGCCTTTGACGAGAGCAAGATGACCGA
>JAAWPV010000061.1 GCA_022800215.1 Oscillospiraceae bacterium
GGATTTCGATCTTCCCCCCCCCCCGGAACCACCCCCTTTCGGAAACGACCAAAGAGGGGCCGACCGCAGTCGGCCCCTCTTTGGAAACACCCCAGGACTGGACCACTGATAGCATGAAGGTGCCGGGACTGCCACATAGTGCAGTCCCGGCGCTCGTTTGTTTCTTTGCTTTAACCCTTTAGGCCTTCGGCCCAAATGGCGTACTTGGCCACGTTGGCGTCGGCCTCGGCCCGGGTCTCACCCTTGGTGAGGATGTAGACCTTGACCTTGGGCTCGGTGCCGGAGGGACGAACGATGACGCTGGTGCCGTCAGAGAGCTCGTACCGCAGGACATTGGAGCCCTTCAGCTCCATCTCGCCGCGCTTGCCGGTGGCCACCTCCACCACACTGCCGTCCTTATAATCCTTCTGCTCCCTGACCGCCACCCCGGCGATCTCGGTGGGCGAGGTCTGGCGCAGGTCAGCCATGAGCTTTGCCATCTTCTGGAGCCCGTCCAGGCCAGGCATCACCAGGTTCAAGGTCTTCTCGGCATACTGGCCGTACTTGGCATAGAGCTCCTGAATGGCGTCGTAGAGAGTCATGCCCCGGTCGTAATAGTAGGCGGCCATCTCAGTGGCCACCAGGGTGGCGGTGACGGCGTCCTTGTCCCGGACGTAGTCGCCCAGCATGTAGCCGTAGCTCTCCTCGTAGGAGAAGATGACCTTGCCCTCGCCGGTAGATTCCAGGGCGTTTTTCTTCTCGGCCATGAACTTGAAGCCGGTGAAGGTATCAAACATTTGGACCCCATTGACCTCGCAGACCTTTCGGGCCATCTCGGTGGTGACGATGGTCTTGAGGGCCACGGCGTTTTCAGGCAAAGTACCCATGCGCTTCTTGGCGTTGATGACATAGTCCAGCAGCAGCACACCCGTCTGGTTGCCCGTGAGGACGATGTAGTTGCCGTCGGAGCCCTTCACCATGATGCCGATGCGGTCGGCATCGGGGTCAGAGCCCAAGATGAAGTCGGCCCCCTCCTTCTTGGCAAGCTCCACCGCCAGGGCAAAGCCCTCGGGGTTCTCCGGGTTGGGAGAGACCACCGTGGGGAAATTGCCGTCCAGCACCATCTGCTCAGGCACGCAGATGACGTGCTTCATGCCCAGACGGCGAAGGGCCTCGGGGATCAGCTTGTAGCCGGTGCCGTGGAAGGGGGTGTAGACCATCTTGAATTTGTCCGCCACCTTGGCTACCACCGCCTTATCGGTGGCCTGGCCCATGACGTTCTGGAGGAACTTTTCGTCGGTCTCCTCCCCCATGATGGTGACGAAGCCCTTGTCGATAGCCTCCTGATAGTCCATGCGCTTGACGGAGTCGAAGACGTCGTTTGCCTCCATCCGGGCGGCGATGGCGGCGGCGTGGTCGGGAGGAAGCTGGGCGCCGTCGGCCCAGTAGACCTTGTAGCCGTTGTACTCCTTGGGGTTGTGGCTGGCGGTGACGTTGACGCCGGCGATGCAGCCGTACTCCCGAATGGCGAAGGAGACCTCGGGGGTGGGCCGGAGGGATTCGAAGATGCGGGTGGGGATGCCGTTGGCCGCCATGACGGCGCAGACCTCCTCAGCGAACTCACGACCATGGTTGCGGCAGTCGTGACAGACGGCGACGCCCTTCTTCGCCGCCTCGGGGCCTTCGGCCAGAATGACTTCGGCAAAGGCCTGGGTGGCGTGACGGATCACGTGGCGGTTCATGTTGTGGAGACCTACACACATGGTGCCACGCAGGCCGGCGGTGCCGAACTCCAGGGGAGCAAAGAAGCGGGACTCGATCTCCTTTTCGTCATTGGCAATGGACTGCAGCTCGGCCTTCTCCTCCGCGCTGAGGGCGGGGGAAGCGAGCCACTTTTCATAGGTATCACGATAGGACATGGGAATGACCTCCAATCCACAATTTGGTATGGTAATTATAGCATAAATAGGCTGTCCATTTCAATAGGAAGTTGGGGAATTTGAATAAAAAAGGAAGCAGCCTTAAGGCGGCTTCCTTTCACTCCTCCGGTTCGTCCTCAAAGGCGGGGGGCGCGGTCAACAACTCCCGGGCCTCGGCCAGGCGGGAAGCGGGGACGTAGATCTCGATACCGCCTCCGGTGGCTGAATGGCCGAAAATGAAATTCATATATTCGCCGGACCCCCGCCGCTTGAAAATATGAGGGATCTCAAAGGCCTCCAGAAAAGAACCGAGGGTATGGATCCGGTCGGGAAAGTCAGACTCCGTGCACAAAAGCGCAGCTTTTTCCGGGATGCCGGCAGTATCCTTGGGCCAACGCTCTAGAAAAGAAAAGTCCATAAGCGTTTCTCCTATTTGTGATAAGGGCTTCCGGCGTTGATCTGGAAGGCCCGGTAGACCTGCTCCAGCAGCATGACCCGGGCCAGGTGGTGGGGGAAGGTCATGGGGGACATACTGAGGCGGACATGGGCCTGGACCTTCAGGCTCTCGTCCAGACCGTAGCTGCCGCCAATGAGGAAGCAAAGTTGGTTGGAAGGGCCGATCTCCCAGGTCCGGAGGCGCTTCGCCAGCTCCTGGCTGGAGAGAAGCTGACCTTCGATGCACAGGGCAACCACTCGTGCCCTGGGGGGCAGCTTTTGGCGGATGGCGGCAGCCTCCTTGGCGAGGGCGGCGTCAATGAGGGCCTGGGAGGGGTTCTGGGGCAGCTTTTCCTCGGAAAACTCCAGGATGGTGAGCCTGCAATAGGAAGACAGCCGCTTCTGGTACTCGGCTACGGCATCGGCGTAGAACTTTTCCTTCAGCTTACCCACGCAGATGATCTGAACGTTCATCATAAGCTATACCTCATAGGGGGGCGACGGCTCACTTCGGGGGGCCACCGCCAGCGTCACGTTGTCAAAGCCCCCGGCCGAGAGAGTGGTTTCGGCTACCTGCCGGGCACGAGCTGGGGTGTTGTTCTCCGCCGACAGGTGGGCCAGAAGCACTGTATGAGCTCCGTGGGCGGCACATTGGCAGGCCAGGGCGGCGCCGTCCTCATTGGAGAGGTGGCCCTTGTCCCCCAGAATGCGGGCCTTCAAGTAATAGGGATAGGGCCCTGACTTCAGCCACTCCACATCGTGGTTGGCCTCACAGACCACCAGATGAGCGCCCAATACGCCGTCCAACACTTCTTCGGACACATAGCCCAGGTCGGTGACGATGGCAGCCTTGCGGCCCCCGCAGGCGGCCGTAAAACCCATGGGTTGGGCGGCATCGTGGGAGGTGGGAAAGCTCTCCAGGCCGAAGGGGCCTGCCTGGGTTGCTTCCCCCGGCTCCATGGGCCGCAACAGGTCCTCCATGGCGGCGATACGGTAGCAAAGCTGCCGGGCGGTGCCGGGGCTGGTATAGACGGGCAAGGCGTATTTTTTTGTGAGGGTGGCAAGGCCGGAGATGTGGTCGGAATGCTCGTGGGTGACGAGAACGCCCACCAGCCCGCAAGGGTCCACGCCGCAGGCGGTCAGGGCAGCAGTGATCCGGCGGCAGGAGATACCCGCGTCCACCAGCAGGTGGGCTCCCTCATGGGAAATCAGCAGGCAGTTGCCCGAAGACCCGCTGGCTAAGGTGCGAAGTTTCATGATTGGCTCCTTTATGTATCGTTTCAAAAAGAAACGGCGGCCAAGTGCCGCCGCTTTCCTGTTTTCTTTTGGTCAGCCCGCCTGGGCGGCTGCCCCCTCATCCGGGGTGACTACCACCCGGATGTCCGCCCCAATGCCGGTGAGTTTCTGGACAATATTCTCATAACCCCGCTCAATGTGCTGGATCTGACTGATCTCGGTGATACCCTGGGCAGCCAGGCCAGCAATGATCAGCGCCGCACCGGCCCGCAGGTCACAGGCCTCCACCGCCGCGCCGCTGAGATGGGGAACTCCCTCAATAACGGCCACCTTGCCGTCCACTTGGATGTGAGCGCCCATACGGCGGAACTCATCCACATAGCGGTAGCGGTTGTCCCAAACGCCCTCCGTGAGGACGCTGGTGCCATCAGCCAAACACAGGCAGGCAGCCACCTGGGGCTGCATATCCGTGGGGAAACCAGGATACGGCAAAGTCTTTACATTAGTACGGCAGAGCTCGCCGCTGCGGCGGACGATAACAGAGTCGTCCCGCTCCTCCACCTCAGCACCCATTTCGATGAGCTTGGCGGTAATACACTCCAAATGTTTGGGGATCACGTTCTTTACCAGCAGCTCGCCTCCGGTGGCGGTAACGGCGGCCATGTAAGTGCCTGCCTCGATCTGGTCGGGGATGATGGAGTAAATGCCGCCGGTAAGCTTGTCCACTCCCTTGATTTTGATAACGTCAGTGCCGGCACCCATGATGGAAGCACCCATGGAGTTCAAAAAGTTGGCAAGATCCACGATATGAGGCTCTTTGGCGGCGTTTTCGATGACGGTAGAACCTTCCGCCAGAGTGGCGGCCAGCATAATATTCATCGTAGCGCCCACCGAAGCAATATCCAGATAGATCGTGCTTCCCATCATCTTTCCATTGGGACACTTGGCCTGGACAAGGCCGCTCTTTACATCGACCTGTGCGCCCATAGCGGTAAAACCCTTGATGTGTAAATCAATGGGACGGCCGCCAAAGTCGCAGCCGCCGGGAAGTGCTACTTCTGCCGAACCAAAGCGGCTCAACAACGCGCCGATAAAATAGTATGAAGCTCGGATTTTCCGGGCCAAAGCATCGGACACCTGGCAGTTCCGGACATGAGAGCAGTCAATATCAACCGTGGTGCGGTTCACCGTCCGCACATCAGCGCCCAACTCCTGCAGGATATTCAAAATCAAAGAAACATCGCTGATCTGAGGAACGTTTTCAATGCGGCAAACCCCATCCACCAACAAAGCGGCAGGCAAAATCGCCAGCGCGGCATTCTTCGCGCCGGAGATATCCACCGTACCATAAAGCGGCTTTCCACCGCGGATCACATATTTTGTCAATTCAAGCACCCTCGCTTTTTCGCCTGCCCGCAGGGGCAGTTATAGTAAAGCCGATTCCGGCTATGTTTTGTAATACCCGGACACATTTTCACCAAACAGATGCCAAGGTATTTGTTCAGCGAAACCTATTGTGCCCAATTTTTCCGTGAAACACACACGAATACATAATCATTATAGATTGTCTGTCCGGAAATGTAAAGACAATTTTCCAACTTTTCCACTTCAGGGTGGAAAAAGATACAAAAATCCTCCCGAAAAGCCCGGAAATGAGGTTCCAGAATTTTCCTGTCTACCAAATGTCTACCAAAAATGGGGTTCAAACGACTGGGGCGCAAGGGGTTGAAAAACTCCCAGATTCTTCCTTCTACCAAATGTCTA
>JAAWPV010000002.1 GCA_022800215.1 Oscillospiraceae bacterium
GGCCAGGTCTACGTCCTGACCAAGGACGAGGGCGGCCGTCACACCCCCTTCTTCAACAACTATCGTCCTCAGTTCTACTTCCGTACCACCGACGTCACCGGCGTCATCGAGCTGCCCCAGGGCACCGAGATGTGCATGCCCGGCGATAACGTGGAGATGGACGTGGAGCTGATCACCCCCATCGCCATCGAGGAAGGCCTGCGTTTCGCTATCCGTGAGGGTGGCCACACCGTGGGTTCCGGCGTTGTCATCAAGGTCAACGAGTAATTCGTTCCCCTTTCTTTGATTGAAAAGAGGACTGAGCTGATGCTCAGTCCTCTTTTTTTGTGCCCGTTTTCTGTTTTAGCCCTGTTTCAGTTGTATTTTTTCCTCCACCATATTAAGATTTTGTTACAAATTTTCCTTGGATGTATTGCTTCATGCAACACGAGGGGGTGTTGCGACTATGATTGGGAGAGCTTTTCCCGCCCTTGCTCTGACCTTCCATCCGTGGTACAATAGAAACAAGCACCGCCCTTCCGGCGGAGAGAAATACATTGCTTGAGGTGATAGCTATGGCCACTGTGCCTACCGTCGATCCCGGCGCCACCCAGGAGACCATCGACATCATTCAGGAGACTGTCAAGGGCTTCTCCTGGCAGAACACCGCCGTCCTGATAGGCCTGATTGTGGCCTCTGTGGCTGCCATCCGTATCCTTCTGACCCTTATAGACCGGGCCATGGAGCGGACCAACATGGACCGGGGGGTCCGCTCCTTCCTCCGCTCGGGCCTGAAGGTGATCCTGTCCATCGTGGCCATCTGCATCCTGCTGGGCTACCTGGGGGTGCCCATGACCAGCCTGGTGGCCCTTCTCAGCGTCCTGGGCCTGGCTGTTTCCCTGGCGGTCCAGGGGATGCTTTCCAACCTGGCGGGGGGCATTATGCTCCTCACTGCCCACCCCTTTTCCGCCGGGGACTTTGTGGAGGCCGGCGGCACCAGCGGTACGGTGGTGGAGGTGGGCCTTGTCTATACCAAGCTTACCACCCCGGACAATAAGGTCATCCACATCCCCAACGGCGACATTTCCGGCAAAACCATCGTCAACTACTCCGCCAACGACAAGCGCCGGGTGGAGCTGAAGTTCTCGGTGTCCTATGACGCTAAGCCCGGGACGGTGAAGGACTGCATCACTCGCACAGTGGGGGAGCACCCTCTGACCCTGCCTACGCCGGAGCCCTTCATCCGCGTCAGCGGCTACGGCAGCAGCTCGGTGGAGTACACTCTGCGCTGTTGGTGTGCCACTGGAGACTATTGGGATGTGTACTTCGACCTTCTGGAGCAGGTCAAGTCCGCCTTCGACGCGGCCGGTGTGGAGATGACCTACGACCACCTCAACGTCCACATGGTGGAAAAGTAAGCCCTTCTCTCCATCCAGCCAAGATCAAAACCCAAAACAACACAGGTGAAAGGAGTGTCACCATGGGCGAACACGAATACAGACTTGTGGGCAAAGGCCTGCGCCTCGTCTATCGGGGCGAGATCATCCGGATCGCGTTCAGCCTGATGATGTTCCTTCTGGAGACATTCTATCTGCCCCTTCTTGGATTTCTCGGAGCGCTCGGGGCCGCGGTGGGCGGCTTGATGGCCCTTGAAGGTCTGAATAAAGCAGGTGATGCCCATGAAAACTACCGTGCCGCTCTGACTCTGCTTCTTACGGAGCGTGTCTTTGCCATCGTAAGCTATGTGGCCGGGACCAGCCCCGTTGCCACGGTGCTGACGTTGCTCAACAGCCTTTTCTATGTCCTCGCCATCTATTTTATCTGTCAAACCAGCGGTATGCTTCTCTGGGAGAAAGGGGAGGAGAAGTTGGCCCGCCGGGCGGGGGAGCTTTGGAAGGTGACCCTGCTCTGCCGGACGGCGGAGACGGCCTTGTTTGCCCATGAGGGCCTTACCTTTGTGCTCTCCCTCGTCTCTCTGGTGGTACTGTTCCTGCGCCTTGGCTTCTATATGAAAGCCTGCCGTGTCCTGATGGAATAAGGGCGGCCCCTCACACCAGGACCACCCCCATGGTTCACTCGGGCATGGCAAGCCCGTGAAGGAAGCTGCTCCCCATGACCTCCCCGCCGATGACGGTGTTTTTATAGAGGATGAGATGGGCGATGACGCCCTCCTCCCCGGTGGGATAGTTCATCACCTCATAGGTGTACCGCTTCACTCGTTTCCCGGCGTATTTGGTGAGGTCGAAGCCCTGCCCCGACTGAAGGGCCAGATACTCCGTATAGCTCTCGTCAAACTCCTTGGGCATCTGGAGCTCCTCCACCATCACCGCCTCGGGCCCTACCTGCCAGCCCCACTCCTGAAGGTAGGCCACCCGGTCCTCCTCAGTCTTGATCCCCTTAGGGCTCGCTGCGGCGGGAGCCGAAGCCTCCTGCCCCGCCCGGGCCGCCACCGCGAAGGCGGAGGCGCAGAGGACCACCGCGGCGGCAAAGACCGCCGCCACCTTTTTTCGATTGATCTTTGCCGTCCAGATAAACACATTCATCGCCCCTTTTCGGTTTTGTTCTATGTCTATGGGAAGAGGGCTTGTCACATTCCGAAATTTGCAGGAGAAGGAGGGAAAACATGGAGCGCCTGGATAAGATTATCGCCGCCACCGGCCGCTGGTCCCGGAGAGAGGCGGCCCAGCTCATCCGTACCGGCCGGGTCACGGTGGACGGTGCCGTGGTGACTGAACGGGAGGCGAAGTTTTCCTCCGAAGCTGCCTTTGTGGTGGACGGCATTCCCATCTCCGGCGAGAAATACACCTACCTGATGCTCCATAAGCCCCCCGGCCTGGTGTCCGCCACTGACGACCCCCGGCAGCCCACCGTCCTCTCTCTGCTGCCGGAGCACCTGCAAAGGATCGACCTCTTCCCGGCGGGGCGGCTGGATAAGGATACGGTGGGCCTTCTTCTTTTGACCAACGACGGCCCTCTGGCCCACGCTCTTCTTTCTCCCGCCCACCATGTGGACAAACGGTATCTGGTCCGGGTGGAGGGGGTGCTTGATGAGGCTGATGCAGCCGCTTTCCGCTCCGGCATGATCCTTCCCGATGGCCTTCACTGTCTGCCCGCTGGGTTGGAGATCCTGGCCCCCGATGAGGCCCTTATCACCCTTCACGAGGGCAAGTACCACCAAATCAAGCGAATGTGCGAAGCACGGGGAAAGCCGGTCACATTTTTGAAGCGGCTCACTTTCGGCCCTCTCAGCCTGGACGAGTCTCTGGAGCCCGGTCGGTGGCGGCCCCTGACAGAGGCGGAGCTGACAGCCCTGAAGAGGGCAGGCTCTACAGGATGAAACTTCCTTCGTCAATATCCACAAAAACTTTGTCATTTCCTATTGAAAAAGGAGAAAAAAGCCGTTATAATAAAATAGATATAAAACTGTGAAATGCCAAGCAAAATTTCCACCCCATCGGGGAATATGGTGAGGAGGCGTTCAAATGCCCAACAGGATTTTTCAAAATGTTGTGTTGCAGATGCAGGAGGGGGCAGAGCGGACGATAGGTGTCATTGACGGGGAAGGTACTGTGGTGGCCTGCGACGATTTCTCTCTCATTGGAGAACGCTGGAACGATGCG
Source organism: Oscillospiraceae bacterium (assembly GCA_022800215.1). Classification (GTDB taxonomy): domain Bacteria; phylum Bacillota; class Clostridia; order Oscillospirales; family Oscillospiraceae; genus Vermiculatibacterium. The sequence continues at coordinate 3,600 of JAAWPV010000002.1, forward strand.
GTGGGTCCCATCAATGCGGCGGAGGGCGGCATTGTCTGCCTGGATGGCCGTATGTTTAAGGCTCTTAATAGCTGGGGCGTTCAATTCGATTATGCCACCTTTGTGATAGGTGAGGACGATTTGGCCCGGACACTTTGCTCTATGGCCACGGTGGCCTTTAACGGGGCCAAACAGAGCTATGAGGAAAAGCATGACAAGGGCACTTTTGTCAAGAACATTATCTCTGACAATATTATGCTGGGGGACATCTACGTCCAGGCTAAGGAGCTTCATTTTGAAGGGGAGGTCTCCCGTGGGGTTCTTCTGGTGCGTCAGGACGAGCCCACTGACCCTACCCTGGTGGACCTTTTGGGGGCTATGTTCCCCGACAAGCAGAACGACTTTGTCCTCTCGGTCAACGATTCCGACGTAGCTGTCATCAAGCAGCTGCCCGAAGGCAGCGACGGCAAGCGGCTGGAAAAGCTGGCCCACCAGATAGAGGATAACCTTTCCGGTGAACTGGGCAATAAGATCGTCATCGGCATCGGCACCGTGGTCACCAATATCCGGGATCTGGCCCGTGCCTATAAGGAGGCCCAGCTTGCCATTGAGGTGGGCAAGGTCTTTGAGACCGAGCAGACCATTGTCAACTACGACAGTCTGGGTATCGGCCGGCTCATCTATCAGCTGCCTACCACCCTGTGCGAAATGTTCCTCAGGGAGGTCTTCAAAAAGAACCCCATTGACGCACTGGACTCGGAGACGCTTTTTACCATCAACAAGTTTTTTGAAAACAATCTGAATGTGTCCGAGACTGCCCGGAAGCTCTTCGTCCACCGGAACACTCTGGTCTACCGGCTGGATAAGATCAAGAAGCTCACCGGTCTGGACCTGCGGGAGTTTGACGACGCCATCACCTTCAAGGTGGCTCTCATGGTCAAGAAATACCTGGTTTCCCGGGGGATCGAAGGCTGACTGGGGCTTATCAATAAGCAGAACGCGATTGACAATCAGACACGTATTCTGTCTGATTGTCAATCGTCTTAATGAGGTTGAGACATGATTCGTTTTCTGGATATTCAAAAAACCTATGACAACGGCACCAAGGCCCTCAAGGGGGTGAACCTCCGCATCGACGACGGAGAGTTTGCCTTCCTGGTGGGCCCTTCCGGCTCGGGCAAATCCACCATCATCAAGCTCATCACCGGGGAGGTGGAGCCCTCCGGCGGCCGGCTCATGGTCAACGGCTACAACCTGAACAGCATCCGGCTCAAGCAGCTTCCCTATATGCGCCGGACCCTGGGGGTCATTTTTCAGGACTTCCGCCTCATCGACAAGAAAACTGTGAAGGAGAATCTGGAGTTTGCCATGCGGGCGGTGGGGGCTTCCCCCCGGGAGATCCGTAAGCGGATTCCCTATGTGCTGGACCTGGTGGGCCTTGCCCGGAAGGAGGACCGCTACCCCACCCAGCTTTCCGGCGGTGAGCAGCAGCGTGTGGCCATTGCCCGGGCGTTGGTGAACAACCCGAAAATGATCATAGCCGACGAGCCTACGGGCAACCTGGACCCAGGGCGTTCTTTGGAGATCATGATGCTGCTGGAGAAGATCAACGAGCTGGGAACCACCATGCTGGTGGTGACCCATGAAAAGGAACTGGTGAACCGCTTCTCCAAGCGGGTCATTGCCATTGAAAACGGCCGTATTATCAGTGATGAGACAGGCGGGTACTATAAAAATGAAGAAATCATATAATTTCGGGTACTACATGGCCGAGGGCTTCCACTCCATCTTTACCCACGGCCTCATGTCCTTCACCGCAGTCTTTATGATCGTAGCCTGCCTTCTCATCATGGGGTCCTTCTCCCTGGTGGCAGTCAATCTGGAGCAGGAGCTGGGCAAGCTGGAGCGGGAGAACGAGTTTCTGGCCTTTGTGGACGAAAGCTTCAGCCGGGAGGAGGCCATAGCCCTCCAGAACGTCATTGAGACCATCCCTAATGTCTCCCAGGTGAGCTTTACCACCAAGGAGGAGGCTCAGCAGAACTACGCGGAAAAGTACGCCAGCGACAAAAACGCCGCCCTCTACACTGAGCTTCCCCCCGAGGTTTTCCGGGACCGGTTCTCCGTTCACATGGAGGATCTGAGCCTTATGCAGCAGACCATCGACGCGGTGGAGGCGGTGGAGGGTATCAATGGTCACCAGGCCGCCCCTGAGATCGCCGAGGGTTTTCTCCTGGTCCGCAACGTGGCCACGGCGGTGGCCCTCATCCTCATCGCCATTCTGCTCCTCATCTCCATCTTCATCATTTATAACGCCATCAAGCTGGGCACCTTCACCAGAAGGGAGGAGATCTCCATCATGAAGATGTGCGGGGCCACCAACGGCTTTGTCCGGGCCCCCTTCGTGGTGGAGGGTATGCTCCTGGGCCTTACGGGGGCGGTGCTGGCCTTCTTCCTCCAGTGGGGGGTCTATACCCTCATCACAGGCGCCATTGATACGGGCCACACCATCCAGCTTCTGACGGTGGTCCCCTTTAAGGACATCTGGGTGCGGGTGCTGGGAGCTTTTGCCGGCATCGGCCTTCTGGTGGGCACCGGCGGCTCGGTGCTTGCCATCCGTAAGTTCCTTCAGGTATAATCTTCGCAGGCAGCCCTGCTGCGCATGGCTGCACGGCTGTCGCCGTTTCCGTACTGCGTGCGGCTGCTTGATTGACGGCGTCGTAAAAATGCCCTTGTAAGCAAGCATTTTTGCTTCCTTGTATGATCAGGAGGTTTCGTTGTGAAAACCAATCAAACACAGAAGAAACATCATAAACATATCGACTGGCGGCGGGTCTTTGTCACCGTCCTGGCCATCATTATGCTGCTGAGCCTGCTGCTGCCCCTTCTCAGCAGCGCCATGCTGAATGCCCATGCCGTCACCCAGTCGGAACTGAAAAACCAGATCTCCGGCCTGAAGGACGATGCCAGCGCCGCTGCGGAGCGGAAGAAGGAGCTGCAGCAGCAGCTTCAGGCTCTGGAGAAGGACGAGAAGAAGGCTATGGAGCGCCATGCCATTCTGGCCCAGCAGCTCAGCGAGCTGGAGGGCCAGATTGCCAACACCCAGGCTCAGATCGACACCTATGCCGCCCTCATTGCTGAGCAGGAGATCGCCCTTGCAGACGCCCAGGCGGCGGAAAACCAGGCCTATGAGCGCTTCTGTCAGCGGGCAAGGTCCATGGAGGAGTCGGGCACCATCTCCTACTGGTCGGTACTCTTCTCCGCCAGCGACTTTTCCGACCTTTTGGACCGGCTGGCCCTGGTGGATCAGATCATGGAGTACGACAACACCGTGGTGGACACCCTGGCCGAGGCCAGGCAGCAGGTGGAGAACACCCTTGCCGAACTCAATGACTCCAAGAGCCAACTGGATGAGCAGATGGCGCAACTGGACCTTCAGCGGGTGGAGCAGTCGGCCAAGGTGGAGGAGGCCCAGTCCCTCATGGATGAGCTGAAGACCCAGGCCGACAAAGCCGAGGCCTTGGTGAAGGCCGAGGAGGCGGAGCAAGCCAAGATCGAGAAGGAGATCGCAAAGAAGGAGAAGGCTCTGGAGGAGCTCATTCGGGCGGCCAACTTCACCACCGGCTCAGGTTACGCCTACCCCTTGCCCAGCAACTATACCTACTTAAGCTCCCTCTTCGGTCCCCGGGAGCATCCCATCACCCACAAGTGGCATAACCACACCGGCATGGACATCCCCGCCGCCGGCGGCACCAAGGTCACTGCCGTCCAGGGGGGCGTGGTCATCACCTCCTCTTACGCCCCCAACTCATACGGGGAGTATGTAGTCATCTCCCACGGAAACGGCGTCACCACCCTCTATGCCCACATGCAGCGGGGAAGCCGGAAGGTGAAGGAGGGGGACATTGTCAGCCAGGGCCAGACCCTGGGCCTGGTGGGCTCCACCGGCTCCTCCACCGGCAACCACCTCCATCTGGAGTATAAGGTCAACGGGGTGCGGGAGGATCCCATGAAGCTGTTCCCCGCGGTCAAGTTCACCTCCTCCTGGTTCAAGTAAGGAGGAAAACACAGATCCCCGCGGGCGGAGAGAGCCTCTCCGCCCGCTCCTTCATGAAAGGAGGCTCACCATGAAACAGCGCCGCTATTCCGGCCTTCAAATGCTTCTGGCCGCCCTGGCCGGCGGGATGCTGGCCCTGGCCTCCGGCATCCTGGCCCTCTGGCTGGTGCTGGGGCCCCATGCCCTGTCTCTTCTCAGTGCCTGGGGCCTTGTCCGGGCGGAGTTCGTGGGGGACTACGATTCGGATACCGCCATTGACTCTGCCCTGGATGGCATGGTGAAGGGCCTGGGGGACCGGTGGAGCTACTACCTCACCGCCGAGGGCTACGCTTCCACCACCCAGCGCCGCAATAACGCCTATGTGGGCATCGGTGTCACCGTGGACTATGTGGACGAGCGGGGGCTCCGGATCGTAGAGGTTCGGGAAGGGACGCCCGCCGGTGAAGCGGGACTTTTGCCCGGCGAGATCATCACCGCCGTGGACGGGGCCAGCGTGGCCGGCGAGGCTCAGGAGACCGGTGCAGACCGCATTCAGGGGGAGGCGGGCACCGATGTGACGCTCACGCTCCTGAACGAAAACGAGGAGAGCCGGCAGGTGACCCTGACCCGGCAGCAGGTCCAGACCCCTTCGGTGTCGGAGGCTCAGCTTCTGGAGGGTGATGTGGGCTATATCAAGCTGGATAATTTCTATTCCGGCAGCGCCCGGGAACTCTGCGACGCCGTGGACAGCCTGATGGACGAGGGGGCCTGCGGCTTCGTCTTTGACATGAGAAACAACGGCGGCGGTTACGTCTCTGAGCTCACCGAGATGCTGGACCACCTGCTTCCCGAAGGGCCCATTTTTCGCTCCCAGACCAAAAGCGGGAAAGAGGAGGTCACATACTCGGATGAAAGCTGCGTGGACCTTCCCTTCGCCGTGCTGGTGAACGGGGATACCTACTCCGCCGCCGAGTTTTTTGCCGCCCAGCTCCAGGAGAGCGTGGGGGCGGCGGTGGTGGGGGAGTACACCTCGGGCAAGGGCTACTCCCAGCAAACCATCCTCCTGCCCCATGGGGGCGCGCTGAACATCTCCACGGGGAAATATACCACCGGGGCGGGGGTGTCTCTCGTCGGCACCGGCCTGAATTTAGACGCGGAGGTCTCCCTCACCGAGGAGCAGAGGAGCGACTTTCTTCTGGGTGCCCTGGACCTTTCCGAGGACCCTCAGTTTCAAAAGGCACTGGAATACCTGAAGTAAGCTGCCCCGAAAGGGGAGAGGAGCCCCCCAAAAGAGTGCGTCTCCCCCTCGCTCTGCATGAAATGCCCTCCTTCCGCATACCATCCCCCGAAGGGGGAATGTCCCATGGTGGGCTGGCTGTGTCCCATAACAGAAAAGCACTGGTTCCCGGTTTTGGAGAGCGTCCGGCCTCTGGGTCAGCCACTGCTGCGGGCCGCCTTACCTCCAGGAAAGCCACTCCGCCGCCTGAAGCAGGGGGCCAAAGCCCTTGTTCGCCGGGACCTCCGCCGGGTGCTTCTGGCCCCGGGACTGGAAGGGCCGGAGACAGCTGGACTGCTGGGCCGCTATGGTTTGACGCCTCTGGATCCGCTGCCTCTCTGCCGGGTCAAAGGGGGCGATTTCGCCCTTTTTCTGCTGAAGAATATCCCCATTTGGGAGCGCCGGGTGGTTCTGCGGGGGGAGGTGGCCGGCCCGGAGGCCTGGCCACTGGCTGACGCCCTCTGCCCCCAGGTGGGACAGCTTTTTTTGGACTTTGGGAAGGGGGGGGAGGAGCTTGCTCGCTATCTTCGCTCTGTCTACGGTGCAGTGGCCCTTCACCTGGGGCAGGGGCTGCCGCCCCAGGTTTCGGTGGAGTTTGACCCCATGCCGCCCCTGGATATACCCGCCCTCCGGTTGTGGGGGAGGCCTGAACTTTGCGGTCTGACCCTCCGGCCGCCGGAGGAACTGCCACCGGACTTGCCGGCTTTGCCCTTCCTGACCCTTCTCTGGGAGACGGGTAGGATAAAGCCGGAGGAGTTAGCCGTGGCCCCTCTGGCCGATTATCCTTGACAGAAGGGGATAAAATACATATAATAAGGTAGAAAATTTCAAACTGGTTTGCAAACAAGGCCGGAAACGGCCTTTTCCAATTCCAATTCAAGAGAATGAAAGGTGACTTAATAACATGGCAAAGCAATATAAATTGACCCCTAAGCGCCTGCAGGAGCTGCAGGAGGAACTGGTATATCTCAAGACCGTCCGGGAGCGGGAGGTGGCCGAGCAGATCAAGGAGGCTCGCTCCTTCGGCGATTTGAGTGAAAACAGTGAGTATGATGAGGCGAAAAACGAGCAGGGCAAGCTTTACTCCCGCATTGCGGAGGTAGAGGAAGTTCTTGCCAACTATGTAGTTATTGAGGAGACCGCCGTCTCCGAAAACGCTGTCAGCCTGGGCAGTCAGGTGACGGTGGAGGATGAGGAGACCGGCGAGCAGGAGACCTACCGCATCGTGGGCTCACAGGAGGCCGACCCCATGAACGGCCGCATCTCCGAGGATTCCCCCTTCGGCAAGGCCCTTCTGGGGAAGGAAGTGGGCCAGAAGGTGGAGGTGGAGGCCCCTATGGGGATGCTCCATTATGTCCTGAAGGAGCTCCACAAGAACTAAGGACGATATACCCAGAGCCGGCGGTTTTTTTGCCGGCCACAGATAGGAGAGAGACGATATGGCAGAACAGCAGAAGAATGGGGCCCCTCAGCCTGAGCTTTCCGAGCTTTTGAAGATCCGCCGGGACAAGCTCTCTGAGCTTCAGGCGGCGGGTCAGGACCCCTTTCAGGAGACCAAGTTTGAATGGGATGCCACCAGCCAGCAGATTAAGGACAATTTTGACGCCATGGAGGGCAAGTCTGTCAAGGTAGCGGGCCGGCTCATGAGCAAGCGGGGCATGGGTAAGGTCTCCTTCTGCGACCTTCAGGACCGGGACGGCCGCATCCAGCTCTATGCCCGTCAGGACGAGATGGATGAGGAAGTCTACAAGAAGTTCAAGAAGTTCGACATCGGCGATATCGTAGGCGTGGACGGCGAGGTTTTCCGCACCCAGCGGGGGGAAATGAGCGTCCGGGCCAAGAACATCACCCTCCTCTCCAAGTCCCTGCTGCCCCTTCCTGAGAAGTTCCACGGCCTTCAGGACAAGGAACTGCGCTACCGCCAGCGGTATGTGGACCTCATTGTCAACCCTGAGGTGAAGCGGAACTTCGTCATCCGTTCCCAGTTTATCAAGCACGTCCGGGACTTTCTGGATAACCGGGACTTCATTGAGGTGGAGACTCCTGTGCTCAACACCATCCAGGGGGGCGCCACCGCCCGGCCCTTTGTGACCCACCATAATACGCTGGACATCGACATGTTTCTGCGCATCGCCACCGAACTGCCCCTGAAGCGGCTTATCGTGGGCGGAATGGACCGGGTCTATGACCTGGGCCGTATCTTCCGGAACGAGGGCATGGATCCCAAGCACAATCCGGAGTTCACCACCGTGGAGCTCTACCAGGCCTACGCCGACTTTAACGACATGATGGACCTCTTTGAGGAGCTTTTGTCCTCCGCCGCCCAGAAGATTTTGGGCACCTATGAGGTGGAGTGGCTGGGGGAGAAGGTCTCCCTGGCCCCCGGCTGGCGGCGGCTTCCCATGCACGAGGCGGTGAAGGAATACTGCGGCATTGACTTTATGGCCATCACCTCTGATGAGGAAGCTGTAGCCGCCGCAAAGAAGATCGGGGTGGAGCTTCCCTCCACCAAGGAGCCCACCTGGGGCAACGCCCTTTATGAGTGCTTTGACCAGCGGGTGGAGGAGAAGCTTATCCAGCCTACCTTTATCACCATGCATCCGGTGGACGTGTCCCCCCTTGCCAAGCGGAGCCCCAAGGACCCCCGGCTCACCGAGCGGTTCGAGCTCTTCATCTGCCACTCAGAGATGGGCAACGCCTTCTCCGAGCTCAACGACCCCATCGACCAGCGCCAGCGCTTCCAGAAGGAAGTGGAGGCCCGGGCCAAGGGGGACGACGAGGCCGGCATGATGGACGAGGACTTCCTCACCGCCCTGGAGTACGGTATGCCTCCCACGGGCGGCCTGGGCATCGGCATTGACCGGTGCGTCATGCTTCTCACCGGTGCTGACTCCATCCGGGATGTCATCGCCTTCCCCACCATGCGCCCCCTCTGATATTCACTGGCATACCGGCAGGCTTGCCGCCGGTATGCCTTTGCTCTTATTGTCCGGAAAGGAGGACAAGCCTTGCTGGAACATTTTTCTCGCTTTATCCGGGACCACTTTATCCGTTTCCGGAGCCTCAACGCTACCCGGTTGGTGGCGGGTTCCTTCGCCGTTATCATTTTAGTGGGCACCCTTCTGCTGTCCCTGCCCATCGCCGCACGGAGCGGGGAGAGCGCGGGACTTTTTAACGCCTTTTTTACTGCCACCTCGGCCACCTGCGTCACGGGGCTTGTGACGGTGGATACAGCTACCACCTGGTCCTTCTTTGGCCAGGCGGTGATCCTTCTCATGATCCAGCTGGGCGGCTTGGGCTTCATGACGGTCATCACCCTCATCTCTCTGGCATCCCACCGGCGCATCGGTCTTTCCGAGCGTCTTATCATGGTCTCCACTCTGAACCTGAACGATCTGGACGGGGTGGTCCGTGTGGTGCGCCACGCCCTCATGGGCACCGCCTTCTTTGAGCTTGCAGGGACGGCTCTGCTGTCCCTGCGGATGATCCCCCGGTTCGGCCTTTTCCGGGGCTTGTGGCACGCCCTCTTCCATTCGGTGTCCGCCTTCTGCAACGCGGGCTTTGACCTTCAGGGCATGGACACCGGGCTCTTCTCCAGCCTCTCCGGCTATGCTGATGACCCGGTCATTCTACTTACCACCTCTGCCCTTGTCATCATCGGCGGCCTTGGCTTCTTCGTGTGGGAGGACATTCTCAAGAATCGAAAGTGGAAAAAGCTGACCCTTTACAGTAAGCTGGTGCTGGGCCTCACCGCTGTTCTTTTGCTGGGGGGTACGGTGTTTTTCCTGGGCAGTGAGTGGGGAAACCCCGCCACCTTGGGCCCCATGCCGGTGTGGGAGAAGTGCCTCAACGCTTTCTTCCAGTCCATGACCCTTCGCACCGCGGGCTTCAACGTCATTGACCAGGGGGCCATGACAGACAATTCCATCGTCATGAGCTGCATTTTAATGCTCATCGGCGGCTCCTCGGGCTCCACCGCCGGTGGTATGAAGACGGTGACCGTGTGGGTCCTTGCCATGGTGGTGATGAACAGCCTCCGGGGCCGGGAAAGCATCGTCTTCCGGGGCCGGACCCTGCCTCTTCGCCGGGCCATGAACGCCGTCACTCTTTTCCTGATGGTGAGCTTCCTCTTTCTTACCGGCTCCATGCTCATCTCTCTGACTCATGAGGCCACTTTCCTTCAGGCGGCGTTTGAGACAGCCTCGGCCCTGGGCACCGTGGGGCTTACCACAGGCATCACACCCACTCTGGCCCGACCGGCCCAGGCATTGCTGGCGGTGATGATGTACACTGGCCGGGTGGGTATTCTGTCCGTCTCCATCGCCTTCCTGAACCGGAGAAGGGACAGTCTTGACATTAAGTATCCGGAATTTTCCATTATGATCGGCTGAAAGGAGTTTTGTCCATGAAAACCTTTGCTGTTATCGGCCTGGGGCGGTTTGGCTCCGCCATCGCCCTGGAGCTTTCCGCCCTGGGTCATGAGGTCATGGCCGTGGATATCAACGAGGACAAGGTCCAGCAGGTGGCGGACAAGGTGACCCATGCGGTCACGGCGGACGCCCGGAAGCTGGAGGTGCTCCAGGCCCTGGGCCTTCGGAACTTTGACTGCGCCGTGGTGGCCATGGGCGGCGACGTGGGCAACTCGGCCCTTGTGACCCTCAATCTGAAGGAGCTGGGTATCCCCAAGGTGGTCTGCAAGGCCCAGAGCCACGTCCACCGGAAGGTGTTGGAGAAGATCGGCGCCGACCGGGTCATTTTCCCGGAGTATGAGATGGGACAGAAGGTGGCCCAGGGGCTTTCTTCCTCTAACGTGCTCAACTTCATTGAGTTTTCCGAGGATTACGGTATCGTGGAGCTGGCGGTGCCCCAGTCCTGGCAGGGCAAGACCCTCCGGGAGCTGGATGTGCGCAACGCCTATCACGTCACCATCATCGCTCTCCGCGGCGGGGAGGGCGGCACCCTGAACGTGTCCCCCCGGGCGGACGTGCCCATGCGGGAGGGGGACAACGTGGTGGCCCTGGGCCGCAGTGAGGACATCAACCGGATTTCTGAGGTGGACTGATGGAGGTCATTACAAGCCGCCAGAATCCGCTGCTTCAAAAGCTCCGCAAGCTCAACGGCTCCAACTCCTTCCGCCGCCAGCAGGGCCTGTTCGTCTGCGAGGGCCCCAAGCTGCTGGAGGAGGCGGTGAAGTGGGGCGTCTCCATCGAGACTGTGGTGAAGGAGCCGGAATTTGAGCTGCCCCAGGGCCTTTCCTGCCGGGTGGTGGAGACTCCCTATGAGGTGCTCCGCTCGGTCACCGACACCGTGACCCCCCAGCAGGTCCTGTTCACCTGCCGTCTTCCCGATACCGCCCTGCCCGATAAGCTGGAGAAGGGCCGCTATCTGGTGCTGGACGGGGTCCAGGACCCGGGGAATCTGGGCACCGTCTGGCGGACCGCCGACGCCTTCGGGGCTGCCGGGCTGCTGCTGACAGGCCCTTGCGGGGAGCCCTTCGCCCCCAAGGCCGTCCGGGCCTCCATGGGGGCCTGCTTCCGCCTTCCCGTGTGGCGGGGGGAGAGGGAGGTTGTGGCCGGGCTGCTGAAGCGCTCGGGCGTTCCCCTCTACGCCACTGCCCTCCGGGAGGATACGGAGGACGTGCGGAAGGCCGACCTCTCCCAGGCTGCCGTGGTCATCGGCAGCGAGGGGAAAGGTATCTCGGAGGAGATGCTTTCCCTCTGCGAAAAGACACTGAAGATCCCCATGGAGGAGAAATGCGAATCCCTCAACGCCGCTGTGGCGGCGGCTGTAGTCCTCTGGGAAGGCTATTGCAAGTAGGGCCTGGTGCCCGTTTCTCTTCCCAGGCCGCTATTCCCCTGCGCACCCAGAAAGGAGGCCCCGCATGGCGAATCTGAAATACTTTCTCTGGCTCACCACCCGCAGGGGCTTCCAGCCCGGGGAGCCCAACGCTTTGCTGGACTACTTCGGAACCCCGGAGGCGGTCTATTTCGCCGAAAGCGGCGAGTACGACCTTCTGAACCTGCCGGTCAACAAAAAGCGGGCTTTGATGGATAAAAGCCTTGCAGGAGCGGAGAAGATACTGGAGGACTGCGACCGGCTGGGCATCCACATCATGACCATTCAGGACGCCGACTACCCTGAGCGGCTGGGTCAGATCTACGACCCGCCCTGCGTCCTCTACTGGAAGGGTAAGGCCCTCGCCGTGGACGACCATCTGACCGTGGGCCTGGTGGGCACCCGGAAGTGTACTCCCTACGGGGAGGAGGTGGCGGGCAAGCTGGGCCTGGAGCTTGCCCGGAACGGGATCACCCTGGTCTCGGGCATGGCGGAGGGCATCGACACCGCCGGACTGCGGGGCGCCTTACAGGGCCAGGGTACGGTCATCAGCGTGCTGGGCGGCGGCATCGACGTCATCTACCCCAAGAAAAACCGCTGGCTTTACGAGGACGTGAAGGCCTCAGGTACCCTCATCAGCGAGTACCCGCCGGGGACCTCTGCCGACGGCTTCCATTTCCCCATCCGCAACCGCATTTTGAGCGGCCTTTCCCTGGGCGTTGTGGTGGCCGAGGCGGGAGAGCCCAGCGGTGCCCTCATCTCCGCCCGGCTGGCTTTGGAGCAGAACCGGGAGGTCTTCGCCTGCCCCGGCCCGGTGGGCGCGCCCGCCAGCCTGGGCTGTAACCGGCTCATCCAGAGAGGAGAGGCCAAGCTGGTTCTGAACGCCGTCGACATTATGGAGGAGTTCAAGGCCCTCTTCCCCAACCGGGGGGAGCCCCTGCCGCCCATGGGGGAGGAAGCGGCCCGTCAGCGGCTGGAGGTGGACCCTTCTCCTGCCCGGAAGGAGACAAAAAAAGCGCCAAAAGAGGAAAAAACAGTTGACAAAGTGCCTCAGCGGGCATATATTTCTTTATCAGATGCCCCGGAAGCCTTCACCGACGACGAGCGGGATATCCTCCTTGCCATCGAAAAGCGGGCCCTGACGGCGGACGACATTTCGGAAGCCGCTCAGATCCCCGCCCGGCGGGTCCTTTCCGCCCTCACCATGCTCCAGCTCCGGGGCCAGGTGGAGGAGAAGCCGGGCAAACGGTTTTATGCCGCAGTCGTCTTGAGACCCTGATGGCTTCAGACTTGATTTTTTTCCGCATTTCCTGTTATGATAGGAGCATAAAGTTTCAAAATTGAACCCACGGAGGGATATTGTGGCAGCATCAACGAAGAACAACTTAGTGATCGTGGAGTCTCCGGCCAAGGCCAAGACTATCACCAAATATTTAGGGCCCGGTTATGAGGTCAAGGCCTCTATGGGCCATGTGCGGGACCTGCCTAAAAGCAAGATCGGCGTGGACGTGGAGCAGGACTTTGCGGTGGATTACCAGCCCATCAAGGGGAAGGAGGACATTATCTCCGACCTCAAAAAAGCGGCCAAGAAGAGCGGAAAAGTCTTCCTGGCAACGGACCCTGACCGGGAGGGGGAGGCCATCTCCTGGCACCTGAAGGAGCTTCTGGACCTGCCCGACGACAAGACTTGCCGGGTCACCTTTAACGAGATCACCAAGAAGGTGGTCAACGAATCCATCGCCGCCCCCCGGCAGATCGACATGGACCTGGTGGATGCCCAGCAGGCCCGGCGGGTACTGGACCGGGTGGTGGGCTACCAGATCTCCCCCTTCCTCTGGAAGAAGATCAAGCGGGGCCTGTCCGCCGGGCGGGTCCAGTCGGTGGCTACCCGGCTGGTCTGCGAGCGGGAGGAGGAAATCAAGGCCTTCCAGACGGAGGAATACTGGTCCTTGGACGCCCTTCTGGAGCGGGTGAAGCCCAATGTGGGCAAGTTTACCGCCCAGTTCTACGGCAGGGAGAAGAAGCAGGACATCCACTCGGAGACTGAGGTCAACGCCCTGATGGAGGAGGTGAAGGCCGGCGCCTTCACCGTCACCGAGGTGAAGCGCCAGGACCGGCTTCGGAACCCCGCGCCCCCCTTTACTACCTCCACCCTCCAGCAGGAGGCCAGCCGGAAGCTGGGCATGTCCCCCCGGCGGACCATGTCCATCGCCCAGCAGCTCTATGAGGGCGTGGACATCACCGGCGAGGGCACCGTGGGCCTTATCACCTATATGAGAACCGATTCCCTCCGCCTTTCCGACGAGGCCACCGCCGCGGCGGGCCGCTTCATCCAGAGCCGCTACGGCAAGGAGTATTACCCCGGCAAGCCACGGGTCTATAAGGCCCGCTCCGGGGCTCAGGACGCCCACGAGGCCATCCGGCCCTCCAATGTGGAGCTGGTGCCCGAGGACATCAAGAAGGACCTTACCAGCGAGCAGTTCCGGCTTTACAAGCTCATTTGGAGCCGTTTCCTGGCCTGCCAGATGGCCTCCGCCGTCTATGACAGCGTGTCTATCGAGGCCATGAGCAGCGGCTACCGTTTCCGGGCCACCCACGCCGCCCTCAAGTTCTCCGGTTACACGGCGGTGTATGTGGAGGGCAAGGATGAGGAGGACGAGGAGTTCCAGTCCCCTCTGCCTGATTTGAAGGAGGGGGAGGCCCTCACCCTCAAGGGATTGGAGCCTAAGCAGCACTTTACCCAGCCCCCCGCCCGGTACACCGAGGCCAGCCTGATCAAGGCCCTGGAGGAGAAGGGCATTGGACGGCCCTCCACCTACGCCCCCACCATCTCCACCATCGAGAGCCGGGAGTACGTGGTGAAGGAGGGCAAGTATCTCCGCACCACCCCCCTGGGGGAGACGGTGAACATGGTGATGAAGGACAAATTCCCTGACATCGTGGACTACACCTTCACCGCCCAGATGGAAGAGAATCTGGACCAGGTAGAGCAGGGCAAGGAGAAGTGGAAGGAACTGCTTCACGATTTCTATGGCGGCTTCTCTAAGGAGCTGGAGCGGGCCGAAGCCGACGCGGGGGAGCGCATCAAGGTCCCCGACGAGGTATCGGAGGAGATCTGCCCCCTCTGCGGGCGGAATCTGGTCTTCAAGTCCGGGCGGTTTGGCCGGTTCCTGGCCTGCCCCGGCTGGCCCGAGTGCAGCCACACCCAGCCCATCGTGGAGCAGATGCCCGGCAAGTGCCCCAAGTGCGGCGGGCGGCTTTTGAAGCGCACCGGCACCAGCAGGAAAAATGGCCGGCAGTATACCTATTACGCCTGTGAGAAGGCCAGCGGCCGGGAGGAGCAGCGCACCTGCGACTTCATGACCTTCGACGTGCCCGTGGAGCAGACCTGCCCCACCTGCGGCCACACCATGTTCAAACTCTCCGGCCGGGGGGCCAAAAAGCCCTTCTGCATCAATCCGGACTGCGCAAACTTCCTCCCCGAGGACAAGCGGGGCTATTATAAGAAGAAGGAAGAGAGCGATTCCGCCGAGAAGAAGCCCGCGGCCAAGAAGACAGCGGCGAAAAAGACGACGGCGAAAAAGACCACCGCCAAGAAAACCACCACCAAGAAAACCACCGCCAAAAAGACGGCGAAAAAGTCATGATTAAGAAAGGAGATGCCCCATGGAACCTGTTACCGTCATCGGCGCCGGCCTTGCCGGTTGTGAGTGCGCCTGGCAGCTTGCCCAGCGGGGCATCCCCGTTTTGCTCCGGGAGATGAAGCCGGACAAGCGAAGCCCCGCCCACCAGAGCGGGGACTTTGCCGAGCTGGTTTGCTCCAACTCCCTGCGCTCCGACCAGTTGGAAAACGCCGTGGGCCTTTTGAAGGAGGAACTGCGGCGCTTGGGAAGCGTCATCATGGCCTGCGCCGACGAAACCAAGGTGGAGGCCGGGGGCGCTTTGGCGGTGGACCGCAATGCCTTCTCCGCCGCCGTCACAAACAAAATCAGGAGCCATCCGCTCATCACCGTGGAGGAGGGGGAGGTGGCGGCCATCCCGGAAGGGCAGGTGGTCATTGCCGCCGGACCCCTGGCCAGCGAGGGGCTGACCGACGCCATCCGGGCTATGTTCCCCGGGACGGGCACCCTCAACTTTTTTGACGCCGTGGCCCCCCTGGTCAGCGCCGAGAGCGTGGACATGGACAAGGCCTGGCTGGCCTCCCGCTACGATAAGGGGACGGCGGACTACATCAACTGCGGCATGACGCGGGAGGAGTACCTTGACTTCTGGAAAGAACTGCGGGAGGCCCAGGAGGCGGAGGTCCACGGCTTTGAGGACGGCAAGGTCTTTGAAGGCTGTATGCCCGTGGAGGTCATGGCCCGGCGGGGGGAGGACACCCTTCGCTACGGCCCCTTAAAGCCCAAGGGGCTTCGGGACCCCAAAACGGGGAAGGAGCCTTACGCCGTGGTCCAGCTTCGCAAGGACAACAGCGACGGGAGCATTTACAATCTGGTGGGCTTCCAGACCCACCTTAAATGGGGGGAGCAGAAGCGGGTCTTTTCCATGATCCCCGCCCTTCAAAACGCCGAGTTTCTGCGTTACGGCGTCATGCACCGGAACACATATTTGAAGTCCCCCGGTTTTCTGAACCGCTATTATCAGGTGATGAGCGAGCCCCGCATCTCCTTCGCCGGGCAGATCACCGGGGTGGAGGGCTATGTGGAGTCCACCGCGTCCGGGTGCCTGTGCGGCATTGAGCTGGCAAACCGCCTGCTGGGAAAAGCCCCCGTGGACTTCCCGGCAGAGACGGCCATGGGGGCCCTGGCCCTCTATATCTCCAACGAGAGCGTCACCGATTTCCAGCCCATGAACGTGAATTTTGGTATCATGCCCCCCTGGCCCGAGCGGGTGAAGGGCGGCAAGCGGGAGAAGAACGGGCTGATCGCCCAGCGGGCGCTGGAGGCCTTAGAGGCGAAGAAGCTCCACGCCTAAGCGCAGGCCCCAGAGGAAGCAGGTCAGTGCCTCATCGCAGAATTGGTCTGCTTCCATGGCCCAGTATTTGCCCATCAATTCTTCGCCGACTTTGTCGGTGATCTCCTGTATGAGGGCAGCAAGCTGATCGGAACGGCGGCGGTATTCTGGGGGCTTGTCTCTCAGGTCACCAAGGTCCTGTTCCATCAGAAGGGAAAGCTCGCGTAGGATGTCCATTTAATATCACCTCAGCACTTTTAGTGTTAATTGCATTATAACACTAAAAGTGCGAATGTCAAGAGGAAGGCGGAAATTTAATGGAAATTTTTTCACAACGCCTGAAAGAGGTTCGCATGGAAGCTGGAGAAAGCCGAGAGGATTTAGGCAAAGTATTGGGCGTTGGTGTGAGCCAAATCAGCGAGATGGAGAATGGTCGTAAGGGCACCACGCTGGAACGCTTGGCGGTCCTCTGCAAACACTATCATGTTTCCGCTGATTATTTTTTGGGGCTTACTGATATAAGATAGACCATTTTGATGTTTCTGTTATGGGGGCGCTTTTTTGGCACTCCCTGCCGGGGGCCTTCCTTTCCCGTGTGGGAAAGGAAGCGAAAGGACACCAGAGGGAGAGAGAGTCGAAACTCTCTCCCCCTGGGGCTTTCGGGGGGTATTAGGGGGGCTACTTTGGCCCCAAAGTAGCCCCCCTAAACTCCTCAAAAGAAATCCAATCAGAGTAGAGAATACAGAAGGGAGAACGACATGAAAATCATCGTAGACGCCATGGGCGGGGACAACGCCCCCCGCTCCAACGTGGAGGGCGCTTTGGAGGCCGTACGGGAACTGGGCCTTGAGGTGGCCCTTGTGGGCCGGGGCGACGAAATCCTTGCCGTTCTCCGGGAGATGGGGATGAACGAGCCGCCCCCGGGGCTGGAGATCGTCCATACCGCCGAGGTGGTGGAGATGGAGGACAACCCCGCCACCGCTTTTAAGGAGAAGAAAGACTCCTCCCTCACCGTGGGCCTTACCCTGGTGAAGGAGGGGAAGGGGGACGCCTTTGTGTCGGCGGGCTCCACCGGAGCCTTGCTGTCGGCGGCCACCCTCATCACCAAGCGCATCCGGGGCATCCGCCGGGCGGCGCTGGCTCCCAAGCTGCCTATCCCCGGCGGGGCTATCCTCATCGACGCGGGTGCCACGGCGGAGTGTACGCCGGAGTACCTTTTGCAGTTCGCCTTTATGGGCTCCTACTACGCCGAACACATCCTGGGCAAGCCCGAGCCCCGGGTGGGCCTTTTGAACATCGGTGCCGAGGAGAGCAAGGGCACCGACCTTCAGCGGGAGAGCTACGCCCTTCTGAAGGCGGCGGACAAAGAGGGGCGCATCCACTTCGTGGGCAACATCGAGGCCCGGGAAGCCGTGCTGGGCGGCGTGGACGTGATCGTCTGCGACGGGTACAGCGGCAACATCTTCCTCAAGACCCTGGAGGGCACCGCCCTGCTCATGGCGGGGGAGATGAAAAAGATGTTCAAAAAGAACCCCGTCTCCAAGGTGGCGGCGGTCCTGGTGAGCGGCGGACTGCGGGACATCAAGAAGATGCTGGACTCCCGGGAGATCGGCGGAACTGCCCTGCTGGGCATTTCCCGGCCCGTTATCAAAGCCCACGGCTCCTCCGACGGCTACGCCATCAAAAACGCCATCGCCCAGGCCCAGAAATTTGCCGCCTCCGGCATTGTGGAAAATATTGCGGAGAACATGGAATATATGCGCCTCAAGCCCGGAAAGGGTGAAGGGGAGGAGTAAAGCGAGAAAAAATTTCTCTTTCCCCCTTGACAAGCGGGAAGATATTGCCTATTATCATAATGCTTTTATAATCATTTCAGGATAGGAGCATGATAAAAATGATCTATGGAAAAATCGTGAAGCTGCTCTCTGAGCAGTTTGGTATGGAGGCTGACGAGATCACCGAGGAGACCACCTTTGAGGACCTGGGCGCCGATTCCGTGGACCTGGTGGAGCTGTCCATGAGCCTGGAGGAGGAGTTCGACATCGACGAGATGGGCGAGGAGGACATTGCCTCCATCCATAACGTGGGCGATTTGGTGAACTATCTCCAGGGCAAGCTGGGCGAGTGATGGAGAGTCTGGAAAGCAAGTTAGGCTACACCTTTCATGACCGCAAGCTGTTGGAGAACGCCCTGACCCACTCCTCCTACGCCAACGAGAACAGGGGGGGGCTCAGCAGCAACGAGCGGCTGGAGTTTCTGGGCGATTCCATTCTGGGCATGGTGACGGCGGACTATCTCTACAAAAAGCATCCCGACCTCCCCGAAGGGGACCTGACCCGGACCCGGGCGGCCCTTGTGTGCGAAGAGAGCCTGGTGGAGGTGGCCGACCAGCTTGGGCTGGGGGCTTACCTGAAGTTGGGCCGGGGGGAGGAGGCCGGGGGAGGCCGGCAGCGGCCCTCCATCCGGGCGGACGCCGTGGAGGCAGTGTTGGCCGCTGTCTATCTGGACGGCGGGCTCCCGGAGGCCCGGAAGATCGTTCAGCGGTTCATCCTGGACAAGGAGGCCGAAAAGGCCGCCAGCCGGGACTACAAGACCGCCCTCCAGGAGTTTGTTCAGCGGGAGAGCGGACAGGTGCTCACCTACCAGTTGGTGGGGGAGAGCGGACCCGACCATGCCAAGGTCTTCACCGTGTCGGTGGAATTGAATGGTCGGGAGATCGGCCGGGGCTCCGGCCACAGTAAGAAGGAAGCCGAGCAAATGGCCGCCCGGGCGGCCCTCGGAAAGTAAAAACGATGAAGAAGAACCGGAGAGCCTGTTGGCTCTCCGGTTCTTTGACGGGATGGGAAAGTGCTGCTTACTTCGCCTGGGAAAGGGCGTCCTCCACGGCCTGCTTGATGGCTTTACAGGAGACAGTACAGCCGGAAATGTTGTCCACCTCGGTGGAATTTGCGTCCACGATGGCGGTGGGGAGGTTCTGGATGGCGGGATCGCTGATGCCCTCACTCTCATTGTGCTCCATGATCTCCACATTGATGATGGTCTCACCGTCCAGGGTGACCCGAACCACGATATCGCCGCCCATACCGTTGGGGCTCACGCCCAGATACTGATTATCGGCAGTTTCAAAGTCGTAGGTTTTGCCGGCGGTGAGGTCACTCTCCTGACCGGGGGTATAGACCAGGTTGGACTCTGCCGCAGCAATGGTGTAGGGGGGCAGGGGGTCCTTGGCAGCGGCGGCATTCCGGCCGGCGATGGGGCCAAAGACCAGACATTCGGCCACGTTGGTACCGCCTTGGTAGGTCCGGGCAGTGAGGCCACCGAACTCACCGGCGGAGTAGAGGTGAGGAATGGGATCGCCGTCCAGCCCCAGGACCTCGGCATTCTCGTTCCGTTTGGCACCGCCCTGGGTGTTGAGGACACAGTTGACAGTAAACTCATAGGCGTAGAAGGGGCCGTTGCCGAAGGCGACCAGGTTGGAGGGGTCCCGACGGAACTGCTCGTCTTTGCCCTCCTTGCAGTAGCGGTTGTAGGTGGCCACGGTGTCAGCCAGATATTTAGCGCCCAACTCCTCAGCCAGGGCCTCGATGGTGTCTGCCTTATGCAGGTAACCCAGGCTCAGCTCGGATTCCACCAGCTGGCCCATCTGGTAGGCGTCCACCTTGCTCTGGTCAAAGATGCCGTATACATGCTCGGGGAACCGAGGGATGATATAGCTGCCGGCCACGTAGACGTAGCCATGACGGGCGTTCTGGATAGCCTCCTCATTGATGAACCGGGTGCCGTCCGGGCCGACCAGGATGGTGCCGCCCACACCGGGGGTGCCGGCCAGAGCGGCGAAGGCTGCGTTGGTGGCGGGCATCATAGAGCCGCCTACGCCGCCGGATACATAGTTGTTCATATGCCACATCTCAGCTCCTACCTCCTGGGCCATGCGGATACCGTCGCCGGTATTGTAGGCGCTGCCGAAGAAGGTGGTCTGTCCGCCCAGACGCAAATAGGTTTCCAGCATCTCAGGGTTGTTTTCAAAGCCGCCGCAGGCCATGACCACGCCGTTGTTGGCCCGGATGTTCAAGGTCTTGCCGCCCCGCTGGATCTGTACGCCCACGATGGTCTTGGACTGGGGATCCTGGACGAGGTGGACGGCGGGGGACTCGTACCATACATCGATCTTGTCGCTGCGCTCTACAATATTCTCCTTTACCAGACGGTAGAGAGCACCGTCAGCCACCTGGTCGGTGATGGTGTAAGTGTAGAAGTGCTCCAGACCGCCGGGGAGCTCGGGGTGCTCACAGTCGTAAGTACCGATGCCCTTGCCTTTCCAGCCGGTCATGGTCTCCTTGCTGGTGCCCAGAGAGGCCACATAGTCCTGCAGGTGGGTCATACCCTCCATAAAGGTCATGAGCATCTCATCGCTGGTGCTGTCAAACTTGCCCCGCATGGCGGAGTAGTACTCAAAGCCGCCTTCGGCGGTGTCCACAGTGGCAAAAAGCTGATGGCACACCCGGGAGTTGCCGCCGGCCTCCCCCTCAGGGGCCTTCTCGGTGATCAGTACGCTGGCGCCGTTGTCGGCGGCCTCAATGGCAGCGGTCGTACCGGCAAAGCCCATGCCGATGACCACCACGTCATACTGGCCGTCCCAGGCCACGGTGTCGGCATAGGTCAGGGTGGCGGGGGCGGGATCGCCGGTGGGGCTTTCTGCAGAGGGGGACTGCTGACAGGCGCACAGTCCCGCCAGCAGACAGCCGGTCAGGGTCAGAGCCAAGATCCTTTTTTTCATGTAGATTCCTCCAATTTCCTGATATTGGACGTAGCCGTCCGGAAGGCAGGGTGGCCTTCTTCTATTATTGTAGCATCTTACGAATTGTTAACAAAGCGACAAAATCTTCTGTTTCATCATAAAATCTTGTCTTATTTTTAACGACTCCCTTCAAAAAGTCGAAAGAATATGCTATACTGCTGACAAATTCAGACATAGGGAGGCGGAGCTATGGGCGACCTCTATTATGACGGAAAGTATCCGGGACTGAGCAGTGCGATCCAGCGATGTTATCCCATGAATATGAATATTATGGATGTGCTGTTTCATTTCAGTGAGCTGCTCTCCGGCCATGAGCGGGAGGCGATGGACCATACCTTTGCCGAATATGGGGACCGGCCGCCCTTTTGTTATGAGGATTGCCGTATTTTGGTGACGGGTATTCCCACCCAGGTCTACCATGATATATTCGGTTGGAAGCAGCCGGACGCCATGGCTTTCTTTACGCTGGACTATAAACCAATAGCTGATGAGATGCTGGAGAAGTATGGGTACAGGGGGATATCTCTCATCTACCTCTTCGATGGGAAAAAGCGGCTGGTGACTATTTTCAGCCCCCGGGAGGTAAGAGAGCCGGGAAAGGCGGAAGCCATGGCAGAGGAACTGACCGACCGGCTTCAGAGCCGATACGAGGAGAAGCTGTTGGGAGATTGTCATCTCTACTGTGCCTTTACAGCCCTGTCCGATCCTGTCAGTTGTTTTGAGGATATCGCCCCAGCCTTCGCCCAGGCCTCGGAACTGGCCAACTGTGCTTTTTTTCGAATGGAGCCGATGACCCTCACAGGAAACCGGTTGCTGGAGTGGAGCAAGCCGGTGGACGGAATGTACCTCAACGAGCGAGCCAACGCCTTGCAGGAGGCTATCTTGGCGGGAGAGACCGCCGGGACCGCCGCCATCGTGGAGGAGGTCTTTCTGACCCGTCTCAAGCAGAGCTTCCAGTTCCGAAGGGTGGAGGATGCGCTACTCTATTTCAAAAATGTGCTGCAGACGGTAGAACTGATCCATGAGATGCCCGAGCGGCAGGATCTGGACCGGCTGTGCGATCTGCGCCGCTATGCTACCATTGAGGCATGTTGTCGGGCTCTGATAGAGGCGGCGGTGGAATTGTGCCGGGAAGTGGGAAAGGCCGGGCGGCATTTCAGCCGTCTGACCAAGGAGGCGCTTTATTTCATTCATGGACATTACATGGATGAGCTCTCTCTGCCCGGTATCGCGGAGCATGTCAATGTGGTACCTACCTACCTGAGCAGTGTGTTCCGGCGGGAGACGGGGGAGACGGTCAACAACTATCTGGTGGCTCTGCGGATGCGGAAGGCCCGGGAGCTTTTGGCCTCTACCAATATGAAGGTGGCGGAGGTGGCTCAGGCCGTAGGGATCCGCAACACCCGGTATTTCAGCGCCTGCTTTAAAAAAGAGGTGGGGCAAAGTCCCACCTCGTGCACCAAAACAGGAAACCCCGGAGCCGTAAAGGTTCCGGGGTTTTTATTGTGCCTGTAGGGCTGGCGGGATTTTCCGAAATCGCCCACGAATGGAACACGTATTCTATTTTTGGGGCAAAATACCATCTGCGGGAGAAAAAATGCTAACTAAAATGCTAACGAATGAGAGGGGCGGTGTCCAATTTGGACACCGCCCCTCTTGTACTATTTGTGATCCTCATCGCCGGCGGCTTTATCCACCGTATCCTGGAGAATGTCGATCATCTTACTGAGCCAGCCGGGGATAGGAGCTCCCATCTTACCAGCGTTTTCTGTGATGCTGCCGGCCTCGGTAAGGATATACCAAACGACCACCAACGGGCACAAGAGCACCGTATAAGTAAATGGCAGGGCATCCCCCATGTTGCCCAGCAGCAGGCCTACCACAAGGTCCAAGATGCCGGCGATGATCACCACTACGATGCACGCGCATTTGTGAAGAAGCCCCTCCCGGGCTACCTTAGAGGACCAGGCGCCGTCTTTGGCCGCCGATGCCATACCCGTAAGGATATCCAGACACATACAAATGACCCATGCGATGATAAGCCATCCAAACCAGCCCCAGAGGGCCGTCAGAAGGGCCATGGCTGCCGTCAGCGCAGCCTTAAAGGTATTGATATGTTCCATGATAAAAACCTCCTCAGCGGGCATCTATGGCCCGCAAAACGATAGTTGCCACTTCCGCCCGGGTAACCGGGTCCTCGGGCCGGGTGCCGTCCACAAGGCCCATTTCTGCGGCTCTGGCCCAGTCTTTGGCATACCAGGGCGCTGACTGGGGCTTGTCCGCCGTGCTGGCATAGTCAGGGATGCCAAACCCACGGATGTAGCGGCCATTGATCTGGAGCGTTCTCATGCCCACGATGCCGGCGCCCATGTTACCCTCGGTGACGGTGATAGACGAGCCCTTCATATCGGTGACGATGCCCACATGGTTGGGTGCGAGGATATTATCGCCCGCTCCGTTATCCTTCCAGGAGTAGAAGATCACGTCCCCGATCCTGGGCGTATAGGCGTCGTCCTCCACCCAGCGGCCCAGCTTTTGGTACAGCTTTACCATTTCGCTGCAACTGCACTCCACGGGCATAATGTCCGTATGGCCCAGCTGGATAGCCACCGCTGACACAGTGGCCGCGCACCAGTCGGCCTTCAGTGTCATTTCGTAGCCCCGCGGATGGGGAATGTAGCTGTTGTAGAGGTCGATGATGGGCTTGTGGGACTGATCGGAGCTCTTCAGGCCTAGCCAACCCACCACGGTGTCCACCACCTGTTGGCGGATCTCATGTTCGGTCATGTAATTGCCTCCTTTGTGTAATCAATTATAACGTCAAGGCCCAGCCCTTGTCTGCTGCGGCATCATCATTCACCTTCATTAGCAGCTTCTTTTTCGCTCCCTTGCAACTCCGTACGCAGAGCGTTTATAGCGGCGGCGATGGTGTCATCCACATACTTCTTGTTGGCGGCCTCATCGTCCTCCTGCGGCGTTTGCACCCCAGCCAGCCGGACACCGGCTTCGCCCTGACCAGAGGAGAGCCGTAACACGTCATTTCCGCCTCCGCTGTCGTCGATTTCTGCGGTCAGAGCTATGGCATTTCCCAGGGCAGAATAGAAATGCGTCGTTAGGGAGCTGGGGTCGATTTCGATCTGCCCGCCGGAGGTATAGTTTCCTTCTTTGTCCTTGCCATAATAATATAGGGTCACATACCCACTGGGCTGTATGTCTACCGCTGAATCATAAGTGTCGCTGCTGTCGCCGATGGAAATACCGTTGTCAAACATGTGCCGGATATCATCTGCGTACCTTTTGCTAACCGCATCAGTCGGATTTTCCGGCTCTGCGACACCGGAAACAATGACCCCTTCAGAGAGAGCTACTTCAGAAGGATTTTCGTTCTTTAGCCTTAAAATTGGGACGTTTCTTAAAGTCAATCCGCGGGCGCTTACGCTTAAAGATACCGATGCGGCAATGGCGGCACCATTTATAGCAGCGCCTTCCCCATCAATCTGCACAACCCCAGACGGACGTTCACCCGCTTCTAACGTTTTACGAGGCAAAATTTTTACTTGGGCATTTTTCGCAAGCCCAACTGTCAACGCATCAGATAGCGCCCCACCGCTCAGTTTAAGATACCGTTCATCAGCCTCGGCTTCGGTGAGGCCACCCTCGCCGGCGGGGCCTTGGGGGCCAGGCTCGCCCTGTTCGCCCTTGGGCCCGGCGGGCCCCTCCGGGCCCTGGGGGCCGGCAGGGCCGGCTTCGCCTTGGGGGCCTGGCTCACCTTGTGGACCAGCAGGGCCTTCCGGGCCTTGAGCCGGGGAGCCGGTATCCGTATACTCTCCGGTAGCAGGGTCCCAGATCCAGAAGGTCCCGTCCTTAATGATGGGCTGGTGGGACAGAGCATCCTGAGCCTTCCGGGCAGCTTCCTGGGCCTCCGCTGCGGCCTTGGTGACGGTGGCCACATAGGTGGCCCAAGGATCGGCGGTGGGGTCTGCCGGGTTCGAGCCGTCCAGAGACTTGGCCACGTAGGTCTGCCAGACACGGGATTTGACCACGGCATTGCCTACCAGGTACATCAGCTCCGCCTGGCCAAAGCCGGGGGAGGCTGTGTCCAAATTGGACACCGTCCAGGTGACGGCCTCCTCAGCGAGGGTGACCTCCACCGGGTAGGGCTGCTGATCACCAGGACGGCGGATCAGGAGGGAGAAGCCACCTTCGGCGCCGAAAGCAGCGAGCCAGTCGGACACGTTGAAAACGATCTGCTGGGCCAGATTCTCCCCGGCCCGGCCCAGGGTGATGGTGCTTTCCCCGCAGGGGACTTGATAGATTCTCATTGAGTGGTACTTCCTTCCGCGGGGGGATCCATGGCGGCCACCTTGTCCAGGAGGGCGTCGATCTCCTCGCCGCTGTATTTGCTTATATAGGTGCCGCCACCCAGGCCCTGGGCGATGGCAACGGCTAGCATCTGGTTAAATTCTTCCTGGGTCATGGGTTTCCCTCCTTATGTGATAATCAAGCGACCAGAGGCATCGCAGAAAAAGCTATGGTCTTTGGTGACAAGAGCGCCTTTCTTTATAATTTTAGGACTACGAAAATAAAGGATGATGCACCCATCTGCGCCATCGCCGCCGTCTGACCCAAGGCCCCGACTGGAAAGACTCTCAGCAGTATCAACCACAAGATTTGGTTTCGGGGGGGAAAAGGGGCGATCTGAAGAGCTCACACCGGAATAACTGACCTCTGCCCTGGATACACCTGGTGCTCCCGGACCTCCGCCGCCATGTCCTCCAGTGCCCCCCATTCCATAGGCAACGGGTCTTGGCGGTTTGACAGCATCCCCCCCCTTGCCCCCGGGGCCTCCATAACCAGTCGCAGTTGTGTTAGCTAAGGAAGCTCCCGATGTAACTACGCCAAATCCTTTAACATCCGCTATATGTCCGTCTTCCCCCACTGCAGCGCCACCACCAGCGCCATATTTGCCCCCGGCGCCCACAGTTGCGGTAATATGCGGTTTATTAGGCATGAAATCCGAGAATCTTTGAAGCGTAGAACCATAGGCAGTATCTGGATTATTAGCACCCGCATGATATACTACACCCTCATATATCAAATCTGGACCTGGTTCTATCTCTCCAAATGCACCATCCGTCTTTTTACTACCGCCTTTCCCTCCCTTGGCACCGCGCTTCCCTTTTGCTCCAAATACTGTATTAGACACCGGATCAAGATATCCAACATCGCTCTCCACCCCTGTAGCTGTGGATGCGCTCCCAAAAATAGTGTCGGTACCGGCCTCGCCTGCAACAGATATATTGGCGGTTGGTGATATGGATAGATCAGTTTGGGCAAGGCCACCTTTACCGCCCAAACCGCAAGAAAAGTTAATAGGCCCTGATTGTGTGAGGCCGGTTAGACTTAGCCGTAGAATCCTGGCGCCGTTTCCAGGTTCTCCCGGCTCTCCGCCTTCTCCGCCTGTCCCCACATCCCGGTCTTTCCAAATTACAAACCATTCACTAGTCCCGCCAGAATCTTGGCCTTTACTGGGCAAGCCGCCAAAAAGTCCTGATGCACCACCATGACCTCCAGAAATTAGTATCGCTGTAGCTTCATCCACACCTTCAGGAGGCGTCCAAGTTCCGTTGCCCGTTAATATCACTCGAGTGTCGAAATAGGCAACGTCACTAGACTGAGGAGGAACAAAGTCTACCAAAACAGTAAGGTCCGATTTCAACACACGGGAAATATTCACATCACTGGTGGCGATAGTCGCCTGAACCATCTTTTTGTCAAAAGGATGGTAGATCTGGACCACCTGGCCCGGGTGCTCCCGCTGGATCCGGGCAGCAACGTGGATCGTTTGCCGGGAGGCATAGTAGGCGGACAGTCGCTCGGCCACAGCGTTGCTGTTGACGAGAGAAACCAGGGTAGCGTTTTCAATACGCTCCTCGTTTTTGATCGGGGCGTTGGATACACTCTTGGTAACCTCTGCAATGGTGTGGGTGTAGGGAATCCCGGTGAGTTTGCCGCTGCCGGCACTGACTACGGCATAATTTGTGCCAGATTCCAGAATGGAGAATCCTTCGGCGGAAAGGTCACTCATGGGACTGTCAAAGGGAATCCGCTGGCCTTCGGTGGCAGTCCCTTCGAAAAGATCCTTGCGATCCGTTCCGGGGATATATTGATGCTCCAAGACGGTAACAGAGGTAACAGGGGGATCCCGCTTGACGCTGGCGTCGTCCATATAGATTTTGGCCTTATCCAGCACTCCGCTGATTCCATCCCACAGGTTTTCGATCCGCAGCACACCATTGGCGTCGGTGACCAGATTGGCACCGATGGCAAAAAGGACCTGTTGCAAGGCCAGCCGAGAACTCATGATGCCCAGCCAACCGTAGAGCTTGATATTTTGAAGGTTCGATTTGATGATATAGGGGATAGACCCACAAATGGCGGCTACCACTTCCGCTACAGTCTCACCCGTGTAGATCCCGCCGTAGAAATCCATCTGTTCCAGCAGGCCCAGAGTGGAGACGGCGGAGAGCGTGTAATGGTCCGGGCTAACCCGCTCCACCGACTGTAGGTAATAGATCCCCATCTGCTTCTTCCTGTGGGCATAGATCACCGGTTCGTTTTGCTGAAAATGCTCAATGGAGGGATCGGAGCACTTGACCTCCGCCTCAAAGGTGTCAATTCCCAGGGTAAGAATGGGAAGAGACTGCTCCAGGCCTATGGTGGCCCGGGCAATCTTTTTCGCCGGGAAAGTAAAGCCCCGGTAGGTGATCGTATTCCTCATGGCTCATCATCCTCCGGCTCCCGCTGGGGTTCGATGGGGATGTAGTTGACGGTGAGACCGTGCCAGCGGTTTTTACCCAGCAGCTTGCCGCCAGAGGTGACCTCACCATCCTGGATCTCCGCATCATATGTAATGGTACCCTGGCCGTAGGGCAGCTCCACATGGTGGGAATTGACCGGAGCGGACAGGTCGTGGAAAAAGGCGTCAAAATCCTCCGGAAAGGCAGGGTCGGGCTCCACCTTCATGGAGTGGCCGTATTTGGTCCCCTGGAGGTCCCGCTCATGGTATCCGGAAAGCATAGTGCCCTCATTGGGGCCCTCCAGAAGTTCGAAGGAGAGCACCATGCTGTCATAA
This sequence comes from Oscillospiraceae bacterium, assembly GCA_022800215.1. Classification (GTDB taxonomy): domain Bacteria; phylum Bacillota; class Clostridia; order Oscillospirales; family Oscillospiraceae; genus Vermiculatibacterium. Next base: position 31,609 of record JAAWPV010000002.1, read on the forward strand.
ACCAACCGGACCCGGTAAGTGATGCCGTCCATTGTGATGGGTGTTATCATGATGCTCTCCTCCGTATCAAATCTTGGGGTTGAGGCTGGGGCCCTGGCGGATGGTCTCGGTGGTGATGACAGGGCCCAGGATCCGGCCCAACTGGGACAGGGAGCCGGTAAAGCGGACATTTACCACAGTGGTGGCCCGCCCGCCGCCGGCCCGGGCTACGGCCTGGTCCACCATGCCCTGGAGCATGGATTCCGGTGCCGCCACTTCCCGCTCGGTTTTGTTGTCGCCCAGAACGCCCAGCATGGGGCTGTTGGGCTCGAATACGCCGCCGGAAGCGAAGCCGGGGTATCCACCGGGGCCCGACCGGCGCCCTCCACCGGAGGGTCCGCCTCCATCGGTTAAAGATCCCACATCCATATTCTCCACATCGTCCTTTTTGCCGAATAGGAGATTGAGGAGGGCAATGAGACCTGCCACAGCAGCGGAAACAGCGGCAATAATGGCGATCCAGGAGCCCAGGGAGAGGGAAAGAGCACCGCTGGCCGCTGAAGCGGCGGCGGAGGCCGTTGCAAATCCCCCCAACGCCGTGGCGATAGAGGCCACGATGCCGGCTACAGGGGAGATCAGGGCTACCAGAGCAGCGATAACACCGATAGCGACCTGGACGCCTTCCGGGAGGTCTGTGAACCAGGTCACCAGCTGGGAGACCGCCTCGGTAATGGCGGTGACAATGGGAAGGATCACCTGAGCGAGCTGAGACATAGCCAGCTGAAAGTCCAGAGTAGCGTCCCGATTATCCAGAAGGCCCTGGTTGTTTTGCTCCCACCCCTTGTAGAGCTCCCCCAAGCCATTGCGGGACAATTCCTGAAGAGCCAGGGTATAACGTGCGGTCTCGCTGGGGGATTGGGCGAGCTGGGCGTTAAACTGTTCCAGATTGACCCCCAGACGCTCCAGGAGCTCCCCGAATTGGCCGGTTGCCGCTCCGGTTGCCACGGTTTCTTGGAGGCTGTCCGCCAGGGATTCGATCTTCAAGGTATCCGGGAAACTGATAACGGCTCCGGCGAGTTCGTCCACCGCCCGCAGCAGGCTGTTATCATCCAGCCCCGTATTGAGAAGGTTGGAAATGGCTTCAATGCTGGCGTCGGTATCGCCGGATACGCCGTTGAAGCGGCGGAAGGCATCTTCCACGGTAGACATACTGACCCCGGCCTGCTGGGCATTGGCTTCCAACATGGAGAGGCCGGTGCGGAGCTGGTCGGTAGCGGGGACAGTAGCCAAAGCAGCAGCGCCTATGGAGGTAATCCCAGCGGTGACCGGGGCCATATTTTTGCTTACTGATTTAGCCTTAGATGAAACCCCGTCCATTGTGCCCGCGAATGCCTTGAAAGAGGCTTCAGCTTGGGCGCCTTCTACCGTGAATGCCTCCATAGCTTTAGTCGCTTTCTCTAAATCATCCGCAGTTTGAATGAACTCTCTTTGAAGAGCATCATAACTTTTGGTTGGAATGGGTCGTCCCAATTCATCATAGGTTTGCGCCATCTGTTGCTGGAGAGATGCGGCACGCTCCCTTGCTTCCTCCAGCTCAGCTTGATATCGTCCAAGAAAAGCAGGATCAGGAGCAAAGCCCAAATCCTCCATGCGGGTGACTTCCGCCTCCAATGCTTTAACATCGGAATTTGTTTCGTCGAGTTCCTTCTGAAGGGTGCGCTGAATAGAAATCCACTGCTCGTATTTATCATCGTCCGCAGTCGCATTTTCCAAGGCCTGTTTGAGTGTCTCATACCGCTTTTTAGTCTCATCGACACTTTCTGTTAAAAGCTGTTGCTTTTGGGCCAGCAAGATTACATTTTTAGGGTCTATTTTCAACTTTTTTTCCACATCTTTAAGGTCTGATTGGGTTTCTTTCAAGGAATCGTCCACAGACCGGAGCGCTTTATCCAGCTGAGTGACATCACCGTTGATCTCAATAGTTATGCCTTTTATTTTATCTTTTTTTGCCATTCTCTCACCCCCTTGCGAAGCGGTCAAAATCTTCCTGCGTCGCCAACTGAGCGTAGGATCCCTCACGGTCATTGCTGAGCTCGGCAAACATGTCGTTGATCATGCCGATGGTCAGCAAATCCAGATCCCCTACAGATATGCCCAACTGCACCGCCCGCAGGTGGAGCAGTGCAGTGGTCATCTCACGCTCAGTGGGTCTTATTTTTTTTGCGGGGCATTGATCTGGGCCATATTGGCAGCCCACAGGTCAGCAATCACCGGGAAAACGCTATAAATGGAGAACGTGTCGAAGCGCTCCAACCACTCCTCCACCGTACTGGGCACACCGAGAGGGTCGCCGTGTTTGGCCATGATATAGGCTATATTCTCAAAGGTTTCCAGGGTCTCAAGCGGAAGAGTAGAGATCTGGGGCTCGACCTCATCCTCGGGAATGTTCTGCGCCAAAATCTGCTTGTGGATGTTCGCCATGTCAACGATAAGATCCCGCCGAAACTTGATACGATAGAGCCTGGGGACGGAAGCGGAGGCCCGGAAGCGGACCTCTTTGCCGTCAATAGTTACGGTTTTTTCCATGGCGATCTCCTTACTCCACCGCCGGGGTCTCAGGGGCCGCAGGCGTCAGAAGATCTGCGGGGGGTGTCACAACAGCGGTAAACCAGCCGTTATAAGTGGTCTCCGGCGTGGTGTCCGTGGTGGAGCCCTTAACAATGCCATCCTGACGAGGCACGGCGGTGATGGTCATGGTGTCGGTAGTGGGCTCCTTCACATTGGTGGTAGTCTGAGAGGCCACAGAAGGACGGGTCACGGTGCAGTCGTACATCACGTGGCGGACTGCGTGCTGGTCGCCGTCAAACTGGAACAGCAGAGCAAAGTGGGCAGGCTCAGCGGCGGCGTTCTCATACAGCACTCCGGTTTGGGGGTCTTTGACCTCCTTCAGCACATCTTCCCGGAAGGACTGAGGGATCCGGGCCACCTCCAGGTCGCCCTGGTAGCCGGTGTTGGCCGCCGTGGCATAAAACAGGATATTGTCCGCGTAGAACTCACTGTTTTCGCCCTGGGCCGACAGGGAAAGGTTGACGCCGCCCAGGATCCGGACGGGGGTGCCGTAGGTTACGGCACCGTTTTCACCCTCTGTGATGAGGGAGTAGAAGACGTTGGTGAGGCCAAATTTGACCTTATTTTCTGCCATTTGGCGTTACCTCCTTTGGGGAATTGATGACAAGCTCCATTTCATAGCTCGTCATGTGCATACGTTCTTTGTCCAGGAAGGTTTCTTCCTTGTAGTAGGGAAGATGCAGGGCTTCCAACCGGCTCTCGATAGCCTCCTCCAGGTCAAAAGCCTTGCGGGTGGTATAGAGCTCCATGTTAAGCTGACGGACCCGCTGGTAGTTGCTGTCATCGGCAAAGAAATCGTCGCTGCCGGAGAAGAACCAGCAGAGGAAAGGAGGAGGCTGGGCGGTGTCCTGGGCGAATTGGTAATAGGCGCAGGGGAGGCCGAAGCTTTCGGCCAGCTCTCTGACCTCTTGGTAGGTCATAGGCCCTTGTACACCTCCTTCTCAAATTCCTCAATGATCTGCTCCTCCACAATGGCGATGTGGAGCCGACCAGGGGTCCGGCTGCCGTCCCGGTTGAGGTGTCCATGCTCCAGCAGGTGAGGCAGGCCGGGCAGGTCCTTGTTGTAGATCACGCCTTGGGCGGAACGCTTCCCGGTCTCCACCGTGGAGGTCCACCCCTTGGCGTAAGCACCTGAGCCGCCAAAGCGCTGCTTTGATTCGGCTCGGAGCGCCTTGGCACCGGCTTTGGAGACTTTTTTGACCGCCTCATCCATAGATTCCTTGACGTCATCGCCATATTCCTCCAGGAGGGAGGCGATCTCAGAGGAGAGCTTATCAATCGGCGTCTTTCGGGCCATTGGTGCCTCCTTTTCGTTGGACATAGAGCTCCAGGCGGTCAGTGCCGGGGACCAAATAGGTACGGTAGACTGTATACCGGCGCCCATGATAGATAACAATGGGTTCCTCCTGGTAGTCCCCGGCAAAGACCTCAAAGCGGAACTCGGGATTAAGACCGTTCCGGCCCCCGCCGAAGAACTCGGCCCGGGAAACGGATGTGACCTTGCAATAGACCTGCCTGGTAGTCTCCGTCTCCTGGTCCACGCCGTACCGGTCCTTAGAGACACTGACTGTCACCAGCTGGATCGCGTCCGACACTGCCATTGCCATCCCCCCAATCCGTGTACCCCGTTGCCATACTCAACTGGGCTTTCTGCTCGTCGTAGGATGCTTTGAGTCGGTCCCACTGGCCGTCCGTGGCGTCTCCAAACTGGACCTTGCAGTAGGTGATTACCGCCCTCAGGATCAGAGGGTCCATACCCGAGGGTGGAGTAACACCGGCAATGCCCAAATCGGAGAGTGCCGCATAGATGAGGTTCTGAAGCTCCTCATCATAGGCGTCTGTGGTGATTCGGAGTGCGGTTTTTACCTGCTCCAGCATAGAATCACCCCTTCTTCACACCTTTCCGGTGTGCCCGAGAGGGCTGGGTCTCTTTCTCGGGGGCTTCTTCCGGGGTTTCTTCCTCCGGGGTTTCTTCCTCGGGGGCTTCCTCCTGAGGATCGGTGTCCAAATTGGACACATCCGGCAGTCTCACCGCGGCATCACCGAGGGCCATAAATTGGTCCTCGGTGATCTCCACGATGCTGCCGGGCCCGCACACCACAGTGGCGGTCTTATCAATGCGGGCCCTCATTCTTACGCCCCCGATGCCGGCGTAACGGTCACGCGGACAAAGTACTTGGGCCGGACGACGCCGAAGCCGGCAAAGAGCTTACCCACGATCTTGATCTTGTCATCCTCGGCCAAGGAGTAGGGATCGGTGACGAAGGATACCATGTCGCCGTCCGGTGTGATCATTACCGCACCGTCCAGGTCACCCACGATGATCTCCGTCATGGGGGCCAACTGGTCGGAGAACAGGACCTCAACACCGTTGAGGTAGTAGACCGGCCGGCCGTTCTCCACCACAACGTTGTAGATGGGCCGCTTGGTGGTGTCTGCCAGGGCCATGAAGCCGTTGAAGAAGGTCTTACGGTTCATAATGGCTACGGGGTTGAGGGCGTCGCTGGAGAGCTCAGCCAGAGCGGAGAAGATGGTGAAGGCGTCAAGAGCTGCCGGGGTGAGGCCGGGCACAGCCACGGCGGTGGCACTGGAAGCAGCAGGGGCGGCCTTGATGGCCGCGATCAGCTGAGCATCAGCTTTAAGCATGATCTTGTTCTCAATCTCATCGTAGATGTAATCCAGGAAGGCCCGGCTCTTCAGCCGGAGGGCCTCATCGGAGATGGTGATCCACTTCTTGATGGTCTGGGGAGTGATCAGGACCTCACCCAGCGTCAAGACCTCCTCCGCAGGGGCCGCAGCGCCTTCGGTATGGACCTCGGCATCGGTGGCGGAAAGCTCGAAGGGGAACTTCATCTGACCATCAGTCACCACCCGGCGGATCCGGCTGGCCAGGATGGAGTGCTCCCAAGAGGTGTTGATCCGGTCCGCCACATAGGTGGGAATGGGAATGGTGCCGCCGTCCACAAGGTCAGTCAGAAGAGCCCGGGCCTCGGTTGCGTCGCCGGTCCGCAGGTAACGGACGAAAGCGTCCTCATACTCCGCGCTTCCGCGAACCGACTCCAGGGTGCGGGCCTCGGTACCCTCGGCAGTACCGGCACCGAGAAGCGTGCCGGCACCGGCTGCCACTTCACGAGCACTCTGGCGGCGTCCCTCCAGCTGGAGGACCTGGGAACGCTGCTCCAGGGCCTCCATAGCTTGGGTGATCTCATCCAAGCGGTTTTCGTCTGCGTTGTCGATTTCAGCGGTAAGGGCAGTGCGCTGCTCCTCCACCTGCTGAGCGGTCATGTTGGCGATAGACGCCAGATAGGCCTTAAAATCCATCTTTTTTACCTCCAATTTTGGTTTTGATATGGGTTTTCAGTCTCTTTCGTTTCAGCTCCAGCGCGCGAAGTCGCTCCGCTTCTTGGGCTGCCTTGATCACTCCGTCAAAGTAGCTGCGCGCCGAGACATTGAGCTCAGTATTGGGATTGGCAGGAAAGGCCACCGGAGAGACGTCAAAAACCTTCTCGATCTTGTCAATGACGCGGGTGTGGGTCTCCGGTTCATAGTGATCGCCTCCAGGCGCAACCCGAAAGGCGAAGGACATCTTGGGGTAGTTACCGGCCTTGATATCTTCGAACAATTCCCGCGCTGCCGGGGTGCGGCTGAGATCACTGTGGTGTCCAAGGCCATGTTCGTCCACATAAATCTCTACAGAGCCGTTACCGGTCCGGGCGTAGACCCGTCCCTCATGCTCCACCCGAAATACGACATCTGACAGATCCGCTTCCTTAAAGGCCGTGGGCTGGATCCGCTCGAAATAATCCACACCGTCGTAGGTGTACAATTTGTAGGGGGCAAAGGTGGAGGCATAACCATCCACCCGGTAGGAGGGTTTATCCCCCTCATCGGCCCGGACCGTCATGTCCATGGCCCGATACTCGCGTCCGTCTTTATTCGGCATTTCCGTCGTCTCCTTCCGTTTGTGTAGAATAGCTGTATTCGCCCCGGATGGGGGCCTTTTGCCCGGAACCGTCCGGTAAGGGCGGATAGTTGAAAAGCTCCCGAATCTCGTCAATGAGTAGGGCGCCCCGGTCACCCAACTGTTGGGCCATACTGACCTTGGCTGAGGTAGTCATATACTGGAGCCGGTTGGCAGTAGCCAGGAACTCGCTGCCCAAGGCTCGCTCACGTTCCGTAAAGGCAGCCTTGGTCATCACCTCGGAAAACTGGATGGCGAAAACCTCAATGGCCCCATTGAAAAAGGCATCCAGGTCGTCACCCGTCGCCTCATTTCTCATCACCTTGTCATTGACACCAAAATAGTCCGCTACATTCTCCCGGATCATCCTCATTTGATCGGCGTCTGGGGTATATGGACTGTAGGTCAGCTGCTTAATGTCGGAGTAGGTATTCGGGAAGAGAAGGATCCCGCCGCTTTTGGCATCGGCCGAGAGGTTCTCTGCGCTGAAGCGCAGCCGCTCTCTTGACAAGTCATCCGCAGTGGAGAAGTTGCTTACCCTGGCGGAAAAGCGATAGGTGGCCGAGTTCTTTGCGCTTTCCTCAATACCCTGGTTCTGAATGTGGATCAGCTGCATGGTCTCATCCAGGGGAGCGTTGGAGGATCCAAAAAAGTCATCGTCATACTGGTACTTGGTCATGATCGCACACCGGCGGAGCTCCACAGCAGCCCGCTGGCCACTGGAAAAGGTGTACCGGAGCCAGGGCTCTCCCTTGTACTCTACAACCTCACAGCGGCTTGGGAGGACGGTGTAAAAGCCGGTAGTCACCAGGTACTCATCCATCACCGGGACAATAAAGGCCGTGTTGTTGACGTCCAGGATGGTGGACGTTCGCGCAAGGAACTGGCTCCAGGTTTGCCATTGATTGGGACCCAAGCGAAGTTTGGCTTGGAGATCTGGCCGGGCAGTTCCCCGGATATCCACCTTCAGCTTGGATATATGGCGCGCCCTGGCCTCAATGGCTGCCCGCACCAGTTCGCTTTCATAGATGGATCCCTTCCAGTTGGTAAAGACCGGCCGGTACCCGGTAAAGGTCCGAAAGAATCCTTCGGCCGACTGAAGTGCTTGTTGGGCTTCTTTGTCCTTCTTGGGACGGAAAATACTATCAAATAGACCCATTTCACGCCGTCCTTTCCCGCTTGTTTCTCAATTGTTCGCCGATTTCTCCGGCCCATTTCTGGCGGACCGTCATGGCATCCAGGAGAGCCGCAGCGCCATCGATGTGTTCGGTTGCAGCGACCTTCACCAGCCGGCCGCGCCCTCTTTGGATGTTCATCTGGACGGCACTGTTAAGGAGGTGTATTTTGAGAAGGTCATTATCGCCGATGTGGACCTTGCCATCCTCAATAAGGCCGCGGGTCTCCTCAATAACAGGCCACAGGTTATCCCCCTGGTAGACGTCATCCGTCTGAAAACCATAGGCCTTGAGGTCATTGACCAGATACTGAGCGGAATAGCGGTCATACCCAATCTTCAGGGGGAGGATCTCATAATCCTCGACCAGGTTCGTGACCCAGTTGTAGCAGTCTTTGTAATCCACAAAGTTGTCGCCGGAGAGGGTCAGAAGGCCCCGCTCCACGTAGATGTCATAGGGGATGCCATCCCGGGCGATAGCCGCGTCCAGCCGTCCAGCGGGGAGGAAAAATTGGGCAAATACATAGAGCTCACCATCCCGCTCGATGACCGCCACACAGGCTGTGAGATCCCGGGTCTGGGAGAGGTCGATGCCCACTACGCAGTAAGAGCTGCGGAAGTTATCCAGAGACAACGGCTCTCCGCCGGCGGCAGTGACCACATGGGACGGGAGCCAGGCTTGGGAGGAGTTCTGCTTGATGTTGCAGAATTTGGTGAGAAATTCGGCCTTTTTTGAGAGGGATTCCCGGGCAATCTCGATTTGGTCCCGGATAAATGTTTCCTTGACAGACACCCCAAGGCCGGGCAGACTCTTGCGCAGCTCTTCCAGGTCGTCCCACAGCTCGATATCGTCGATGGTGTACAGGACCGGCAACAGGCGAGTTTCCCGGCTATCTCCCTGGAGAAAGCGGGTCCCTCGTTTGAAAAGCTCGTCATAGATGCCATCGTCTACGTATCCGGAGGAACTGATACCCAAGGTGATAGGCTCATTACGGGCGCCAGTACCAGATACCATGACCTCATACTGTCTAAGGCCTCGCTGCGCCGGCCAGGCGGCCAGCTCATCGCATACGGTCAGCATAGGCGAAAAGCCGTCGGCCTTTTTCTCGCTGAAGGCCACCTTCCGGACTGTGGCGTTTTTGGACGGGATGTTATAGCCCCGCTTGCGCTTTTCGGTCCGTCTTTTCAGCTCTGGGCTTTGTTCCATGGAGAACTCAAAGGCAGCATAGACCAAATCGCTCTGCTCCAGCTTTGGGGCCACGCAGTAGATCTCCGAGCCAAATTCCCCATCCAGATAGGCCTCATAGGCCATGATGGCAGCCGCCAGGAGGGTCTTTCCCATCTTGCGTCCCACCACCAGAAGGACTTCGCGAAACTGTCGGTAGCCGTCCTGGTCGACGACACCGTAGAGGATCGAAAGAAATGCCTTTTGCCACAGAGACAGCTTCAGCCGCTTAGGGGCCAGGGGACCCTTGTTGTGGCGGATATAGCGCTCAATGAACCGGATGGCCCTGTCCGCCTTTTGGACGTCAAAGATGTACGTCCCATCCTCCATGCCGGCAACGATTTTCTCATACAGCAGCCGGACCCATTTCCCTACACTCTCAGTGCCCTTCTGGATGGCCTGCCAATACTCCAGGATGTGGTTCTCCATCACCGTTTCCATGGGCTTAGAAATCGTCCAGATCGTCCTTTTCGTGGATCTCCGGGCACAGGTCGTTGAGCTGCTTGATGATAGACTGGTAGGCCTTGTCAGTGCTGGTAAAGGCTCTGGATGCAGGACGCTCCCGCTCATAGGGTTTTGCCCCGGCAGACTGGGAGAACTGCTCCGTCTCGCCGTTTTTCTTCAGGTCCGCCCACAGGGCGTCCAATCGTACCCGGAGACGGGCCGCCTGGCGGATGAGCCCCTCGGCTACCGCCAGCTTGTTAGCGGGCAGGCCTGCATAAATGCCCATCAGCCGATCGTACTCGCTCTTTTCCGTGATCTTCTTGGCCATTCTTTGGCCTCCTTTCTCCGAGGGGGGGTCATATACGCCTTGCGGGGGAAAAGATGACCCCACTCGCCGGTCTCCCGGGGGGGTAGTGCCGTAGGGGGAGAGGGGGGGCTATGTGAGCACCCGACCCAGCTCATCCAGGCGATAGCGATGCGCTCTCTGCCTATGTAAGTCTCCATGACAGTCCCGGCACACCAACTCCAGGTTGCTCCAGCTCAGGGTGATGGCAGGGTCCCGGATATTGTCCGGAGTGATAGGCTGGCGATGGTGGACGATTTCGCCCGGCTGATAGATGCCTCGCTTGAGACACTCCTCGCACAGTCTACCTACGCTCTTGGCATACCCATCCCGACACTGCTGCCAGGCTTTAGACCTGTAGAACCACTTGGCGTACTCTTGCATGACGTTTACCTCGGCAAAAACAAAAAGCGCCAGAGACCAAGCCGTCAAAAGACGGTCTGGGCTCCGGCGCTCAACGCTCTGGCCTCTGCGCTATTCTCAATTTTGGGCCGGCGGTTCGCCCGGTCGCCGGGCTATCACCTCCCGCCGGGAAAACAAAACACCGGAGTCCAATCCCGACCGCTTGGGTCGTTCATGGGCTCCGGCGTTCAACGCTCTGGCCTCTTGTGATATTCAGGACGATGGTCTCCTTGCAGTCTCGGCAATAGACCGGAAGGTTTTGAGCCACCGTGTCATCCGTGATGCGGAGCAGGTGGCGGTTCCTTCGACAGACCGGACAGGTGATCCATCCATCCTTCACGTCGATTTTATCACGCTTCACGCTATCGGTCAACCCCTTTTCAAAAACGTGTCTTATTTTACACTACATTTCAAGATAGTATCGCGCGCGCACGCGCGCGTTTTTAATGTGTACCATCAATCCAACTCGCATAATAGTAGGCCCCAAAGTCATTCTCCATACTGCTCCGACGGGACCAAAGGGCTGAGCTGGGGATATCGATCTGGTTGGAGCTGTCCATCCAGACCTCAGGCGGCAACACTTGGGCATTGAGATGGCGGGAGCAACTCCAGGGATGGCGGCCGATCGGAATGACCACACCGTCGGTACGCTCTTTATTCAGGTACTCCGCCAGTCGGCGATAGCCGCCATCACACACCTCCACCCATTTCCCTGTTGATGGGTCCTTGTATTGGTGGGTCAGCAATACTGGCTCATCCTCCACTTGGCCATTCCGCCAGAGGTGTTGCATCTCTACAGGACTGAGATCCTCATATCTGGCAGCGAAGTGGATATGGAGTCGATGGTCGCCGTGGAGGCCTTCGATGGCGTAGGCATAATCCAATGGTTTTCCCTCTCGCCATCGTCGGGCCCGGCAAAGGAAAGCTCGGAGGTCCCGGCGGACACCCAAAAAATCAGGCGGGAGATGTTCGTTGTCATAGGTCAGGGAGTAATGGGTCCCTGTAGGGCCCAGGATTGCCAAACGAATCTCCAGCCGATCCACCTGGCGACGATTAACCGCACATTTCTGGTACTTCTTTAGTTGAGCCTTGGCCCGATGATCCAGAGCCGTTTCGTCGGGCTTATACCGTGGCCGGAGCGCCCGGCACTCCTTCACCAGATCTCCGGCTCGCTGCCGGGTGCAGTGGTAGATTAGAGAATCAGGCATGAGGCTCACCGTCCTCGGCATAATAAAATGGTGCCCCAGCAAATACAATATCGAAATACACCTGCAAATAGGACATGCTACCACCAAAGGATGCCACCCATTTCATCCAGTGCTCGGTCTGATTTCGTGAGGCCCCCATTTTCATCAGCAGCCCACGGAAACGGCGTCTTGACATCCGGGGCAGGCGAAAGGAAAATGTCTGTTCTTTGAAGGGCGTAACAGGATAGGCTATATTTCTCATAGCATCCTCAGGCTCCCCAAGACTAATTGATAAGACACCGTCAAACGGGATGAGATGGCCGTCTGATTTTTTTATAAAGATTACACCAACTTCTCCATTTTCAAAGCCCATGCTTCATATCACCACCTTCCCCTTCAATTTCATATGGCGGCAGTATCGGAAGCCAATGGCTGAGGAGTTTTATATCGAAGTTGACATATGAGCCCGGCCGAGCCATAATCCTCCAACCAACAGTGGTATACTGCCCAAAGCGCGGAAGCCAAAAGCCATCTGCTTTCATCACACAAAGCACCATTTCTCCAAGGGCCGGAAGTCGTTCCTCAACGCTAATCCACTGATATGCAGTCTGACAAGCGCCTTGGGCCGCCTGCTGGCATCTATCTGTGTGTTGGCAGTATATATTGAGGCCCCATGGGAGATTATCGGCATAAGCCACTGTAGTCTTCGGTTCTAAGTAAGGGCACCTACAGCACCAGGACGGAAGAGAAACATTAACAGGTAAGCCATTCATTCTTTCACCACATTTCTGGTGTCCAAATTGGACACCTCTCGTTGCTTCCGAGTCAGACAGACCGGGCAGATTTTGCCCCCCTGATAGTTGCGAAGGGTCCGATCCGTGGTCCCGCAGATTTGGCACCCTACGAACACGATCCGGCTGGCAAGCTCCAGCCGCCGCTGCTTATTCATCCCTCGGCACCTCCCCGCAGTCGAATGCTACCGCCAATAATAGATTCCTGAGTGCGAACCCCGCACGGCGGCAAGCTTTACCAAACGCTCCGCACACAATACACAAATGACAGTAAGAAAACCACTGGTCATAGGTGGAAAGAAGGGGGCGGCGTCTGGCCAACACTCTGGCATCATTTCTCGAAACACCCGCCGCCATCATCTTCTTCTCAAAGCGTTTCCGGGTCATCAAATCACCCCTCCCAGAGGCCCACCATATGGATCTTTACCAGTGTCCTCGTATAATTTCAGGCGGCCTCTTAGGAGGCAGGCTTGGACCGCAAAGCAGTAGGCAAGAGCCACAGGGCATTCTGGATTATCAATCAGGCAGTCGCAAACTTTCTCATCTATTTCCTCCGGGCTGCCATCAGGAGCCTCCTCACATCTACGCAGGCAGCACTGAAGCTTGGCCCACTCGGTCAAAGGGACATCACCCTGAAGCCCATCGTGCCGGATATGCACCCAACCATCTTTGCCAAACGCATAGTTGAGAAAGGTCGCAGCATTACTCTCCGGATAATTGGTTGTCAACCTATTCATTCTGCAACACCTCACTTTTTTCTTCAGGGAGGACAAGTTCCACCAGGATCGTAGCCAGCACCCCAGCCAGAAAAGGCTCAATCCACATTCTCGTACACCCCCATTTCTGGACGATAGGTAATTGGATGGCCGCCACGGCCTCCTGCTCCCGGGGTAAGTTCGGAAGTCGGATCGCCGCATACTACAAAAGGAGAGGTTTGTTTGGCAAACTCAATAAAATCCGTCAGGGTTTTGGTGGGAACACCGCACATCTTGGCAAGATGTTCAATGGCCATATCCTCCTTATGTTCCAAATCGTGGAGCTTACAGAGGGCGGCATAGACCTTTGACGGTAGCGTGGAGAGCGCCACCCCTTCGATACCCCACTCACCGTTAGGCCGGTAAAAAGTAAGATTTGCCATCAAGATCGCCCCGCTTTCTTGGCCACCATTTCGTATGTGTCCCCATACCGCCGCCTGCCACAGTGGGTACAGGTGATTTTATTGTCCACCCCTCCGCCGATCCGGGTGAGGGAGTAACCCTCCTTCAGCAAGGCAGCGCAAGGCACGCAAAGATCAACTTTCTTTTTCATGATTTCGCCCCTTTTTTCGGATTGTAGCCACCTGGCCGGTGGCAAAGTACCGGCGGCGACCCTGGCGCTTCTCCACATCTGCAAAGTCGCCAGTCTGCCGGGCCAGCTTCTGAGCCTGGGCGATGGCGCTCTCCGGGTTCTTGTGAAACCCGGAGAGCCGTCCATTCCGATCATAAACACAGAAGTCAGCCATCACACTGCACCTCCTTCGCAAAGTACCCGCCGGAGGAGTAGTCCCAATCAATGGCGCCATCGGGATATACCCCGCAACCATGGGCATGAAGTGTCCAACCGCTGGCAGTATTCTGCATCACAGCATGGTAGAGATCGCTCAATCCCCGCAGACACCTGAACTCCCCACCGCCACGATTGCGGTAGATCTGGCCGGGGAGTGGGGTAAACTTCTGCCGCTCCATTACTCATCCCCCGGGAGCAGCGTCCACCTCGTAAACTGCTGCGCCAGCCCAGTCAGTTCTTTCTTGGGATCACCAGGGGCGTGGAAGCGGAAACCGTCCCATACAGCGGGGGTGTACTTGGGGCCATCGTTTGTCATAGCGTAAACGACAATCGTTTTATCTGTGGGGGGAGTTTCACCCCGGCTCCGCCATTCCCGAACTTCCTTCGTGATTTCCTGAACCTGCCGAGGTTCATCGGTTCTGCAGAAAAGGAAGTCCAAAGAAACACCCAGCTTATCAGCCAGATCCACCAGCTCTTCCACACCCAAGCTCTGCAGCGGATGGTCGTCCGTCATCGAGATACCGTTACCATCAAGAGTTTCTCCGGCAAAGCGATGTTTGACCTCGGCAACATCGTCTTCGTCGGGGGAATACACCCACAACTCCATGAGTGAATCCAGTGGGACATTAGCCGTCTTTATGGCATTTCCCAAGCGAACCCAAGCCTTCCGACCAATCTCCCGCTGTGCTTCCTCTTCCGCCTCTCGCTCTTTGGCTTCTTGGGCCTCCCGTGCCTTTTTGGCCGCAGCCTCTTCCGCCTTCTTCTGGGCTATTTCACGACATGGGGCACAACTTTTTTTACAAGTGGCGAGCTTATAACAGTTAGCACAACAACGGGCACAGTCTGCCCACCGACTATCTTTGATGGCGGTTTCCACTCGCACATCGACACGCTCACATTTCCCATCGCCATTTTTGTCACAGTGGGTACCACGCAAATCTTTCACGACATCCGCAAGCCCGGAATATCTCCATGTCGGAATGTCCTTAATTTTTGTTTTGCCATCCTTAGTCAGAGCTTCATAGGTCAGCTTTTGGATTTCCGGGGAAAGTCGAGCCAACTCATACGCAGAGGACTCAACCAAAGATCCATCCTCAAAGTGGCCCTTCCAAGGATCAGTCAGTCCCTCTCGAATCACCTTCAGCCGGGCCAGCCGGGACTTGGACACCTGGCACGCCTCGGCCACATGATCCCGCATCCTGCCGGGGAACTCGGTGCCCTCCTCCTGGAGCTGGTAGAGAAGATCCTCCACATCCTTGGCCTGCTGGGCCATATCCGCCGGGGAGAGCATTCGGGTAGAGCTGTTGGCAAAGATTAGTCGGAGCTTCCGCATAGCAGCGCTCTCCTGGCGGCCCTCGATCAGACAGGGAATCAGCCGGAAGTCATCCTTGCCCTCACCAACCAAGATGGACAGTGCTGCTCGGCGGCGATGGCCGGAAACGATGATGTACTTACCCTCATTCTCAGGGTCGGGCCGCACCCGCAGGGGCTGCTGAAGTCCAATAAGTTCAATGTTACCGGCCAGATCATCCAGACCGTCCATGCTATAGAAATTGTCTGGATCAGGCTGAACCAGCTCTATATCCAGATATTTCAACTGTTCCCGGCCCTCAATGCCGGTGTCCAGATTGGACACAGACCCCAGGGCAGCAGCCAGGTCAAAGCCCTTTTGTTTCTCAGCCATTATTTGGCCCTCCCTTCATCAATTCCCGTACCAGCTTGCGGTAGTCTACCCCGGCTGCAGAACGGGGAGAACTCACCAAAAGCGGCTCCTGAGCGTAGGTCATGGCCTTGGCCTTCTTGGTATACCGAATGGCGGGCAATACCGGCAGCCCAGCTTCCTCCAGCTCGCTCACCGCATCGGCATCCTCCTGGTCCCCCTCCCACATGGTAGGCAGGCATCCCAGCAGTTTGAGCTTTGGATTGATCTGCCGCATGTTGTGGATTTGCCGGAGAAGGTTGGTCATCCCCCTGAGGGAGAAGGCATCCAATTTGATGGGAATGAGTACCTCACCCGCCATCAAGAGGGCGGCCGCACTGGCCGCATTAAAGGCCGGCGGGCAGTCGATGAGGCACCAGTCATAACAGTCTTCGTCTTCATCACTAAGGGCATCCAGCTCCCGGCGGAGATCTCGCAGCACGGTGACATTGACCCGCTGGTCCTCCACCTTACTCAAATCCAGGTCCATGAGGCTCTCATCCCCACTGATGAGTTCAATGCCCTCAAAGTTGCTGCACTCGATAGCGGCCATAGCCGCCTCATCCAGCGTCAGACAGGGATCCGGTTTCATTCTCAGCAATTCCGCCAGATTTCCGTTGGCCGGATCTCCGCCGAAGAACTCGGTTGTATTACACTGGCTGTCCGCATCGATGACCAGGACCTGCTGCTTGTAGTCTCTGGCCAGCACGGCGGCCACATTGATGACGGTGGTGGTCTTGGCCACACCGCCCTTGAGATTTACTACCGCTATGGTTCTCACGTTTTTTCCTCCTCGTCCATCTTCGCCCCGCAGTTGGGGCAGTAATTTTTCTTCTTAAAGTTCCCCAAGTGGTTCTTGATTTCAATTTCACACTTGCACAGCGAGCAAACTAAAAATACTCCATCCTTCACCCACCGCCCATGTCTCACAGGCTCCACGTCGGCGGCAGGAACCCCATTTATAATTCCCTCAATAGGTACGCCTTTCGACCATGCTCTCCACATCGGATTGTCAAACGCTTTAATTACCGCCTCCCGGTCAATGTATTCAGGCATTTTCATCCGCCTCCATCAGTGCCGCCTCTGCCTCCGCCTTGGTTTGATACACATCCTCACTTGGGAATACCATAAGGGTTGTGTCGTAGTTTTCTACTGTTTCCTGCATATGATAACTCAAAGTTTCTTCTGCCTCCGTCATGTCATTGATATAGGCGGACACAATAACAGCCCCCAGCACCTCTGCCAAAAACATAGAGCCTGCCACGTCAAGGGCTTCACCATACTCATCCCGCTCTATCACCCAAACACAGTCACCGGGTTTGAAACGAGATACCACCAGCCGCCCATCCTTCTCGGCCTGGGCAAGCTCCGCCACCCGCTCCGGCATCAACCCGGTGGCAATATAGGCATCCGCTACTGTTAGTTTACAAGCCACCTTTGCTATCTCAACCGCCGACAACGTGTCTTCTGGGGCCACACCCTTGTCCTCGTAGGCGGCAAGGCGGTCAAGTATTAACCCTGCAATATTAGGGCCGTATTTGGTATAGTTATCCGCAAAGACAGCGCCGCCCGATAGCCGCTTAGTCAACCTCTCCATGTCAATCTCTTCTCCCTTCCTCAGTACGGCACATCCGTATCATCCGGCAACTCCTTCAAATCCAGCTGTTTATATTCCGGCTCCTCACGCTTGGGCTTGCGGATGGTCTGATCGTGGTTGAGGCGAAAGGTCTGGATATCCCCGTCAAAGCTGAGAAATACCCGGCCTACCTCGCCTTCTTTGTTCTTCTCGATGGATAACACCCGCCGGCTGTGAGGGTTGTCCGGCTCTTCCTTGTAGAGCATCAGAACGGCGTCGGCGTCCTGCTCCAGCTGCCCACTCTCCCGGAGGTCTTTCAGCCGAGGTGCCCGCTGCTGCTTGCCCTGGGTATCCGGGCGAGAGAGCTGAGCCAAACCGATCACCGTGATGCCCGTTGTTTGGGCCTTGGTATGGAGGGCGATGGATACGCTTGTGATCTCCTCCGTCCTGCCCCGGCCCTGGGTGCCCCGGATCAGCTGCACATAGTCCACCAGGATGATATCGTACCGGTGAGCCTGGGCGTGAGAGTAGATATCCTCCACGGTACAGCCGCCGGCCATAATGACCTCCAGCTTGCGGGAAATATAGTCTCCAGAGATCCGGGTCAATTCGTCGTAGTCGTCCTGTTCCATCTCTCGGCGCTTGATCCGGCCCATGGAGATCTTGGCCATGGTAGACACCAGCCGATCATGGAGCGTCTTGTCGTCGGTTTCCAGGCTGTAAAAGCCCACCCGGTGATATTTGGCCATGGTGAGGGCAACCGAGAGGGCGAAGGCGGTCTTTCCGTGGGAGGCATAGCCGCCGATGAGGACGTACTTGCCTGAGCCTATGTACATCCGGTCATCCAGTTCTTTGAGTCCCCAGGAGTAGTACCGCTCTTTGGTTTTCTGGCGCTCCAGAAAGTCGGTGAGCCCTTGCTCCATGGTCACGGTCCTCATCCGGGGATTATCCGCGAGATTTCCCTCCAACTGAGCGATATACCCCCTGGCGGCGTCCTCGTCCTGTACCGTTTGCAGCAGTCCGCCCAGATGCCGGATCCGTTCCAGCCGGGCCTGCTGCCGCATAATGGGCACATAGACATCTACGTTGGCGGCGGTGGGCGTGATCTCCATGCAGCCCTTGACGAGGTCGTACCAGTCCACCGATTCGTCGCCGGCGAGGGCATTAACCACAGTAACCGGATCTACCGCAGCCCCGTCAGAGAAGAGCTTACGGATGGAAAAATAGATTTTCCGGTAGGCATCTGTCACGAAGTCCTCACCGGTGATCTTGCCCAAAGTGGGCCCCACCGTCCGCTCATCGATGAGCATGGACCCGATGACGCTGGCTTGGGTGGCCACCAGGTCTTTTACGTCCATACCGGAAGCCCCCTATCCTCTACCCGCAATGGGCCATCATCCTCTGCATCCTGGCCGGCGGGGAGGGGATCATCCTCCCAACGGCGGTTATTGAGCCAGGTGGAGGCGTATGGGATCCCAACGCCCCGGCGCCACTGTTCCCCCTTGACCTGGGCCATCAGAGCGTTACCCATGGTCTGAATCAGCGTATCATCCGGCTTCAGTCGGTCCCAGGCCTTTACCGCTCCCGCCCGGTTCTCCCCTCGGCCATGCTTGCGGTAATAGCCCCACCAGCGCTCAAATGCCTCCGGTTTCCATTTGGGCATTGACACACCGCGTGCCCCCTTGGGGGGTATGGGGGTATTGTTAGTATTATATTGTTCTTCCTTAATAGGAAAATCATTTTTGAGGGGAGGGTCACCTTTTTTTTGAGGGGAGGTCCCCTCATTTTTGAGGGGAGGGGTAACCCCCACCTGAAGGCCAGCATAGATCCTCCGCTCCTCCACTTCTTTGGTCCGCTTATTGCGAACGATCTCCACCTGTATGTATCCTCTGTCAGCCAAGGCGTTGAGCAGCCTTTGGATGGTGGCGACGCTCCAACCGTAGACCTTCGAAAAGAAAGCGTTTTGCGCGTAGCAGTAGCCCTTTTCATTGGTAAGGGCAGATATCTCACCGTAGAGCAGCTTTGCATTGGGAGGGAGGGCCTCATCATATCGAACATCCGCCGGGATCACGGCCCAATATGCTGGTGTTTTGACCTCATTCATGGAATGGTCCCCCTTCTGCAAAAACCACTTGCATATATGCAAAATATCCTGTATAATCAGTTTGTTCTTGTGGAAGAACAGTTCCTTTGCCCCTTGGTGATGTGTGCGCATCGCCAGGGGCTTTTTTTATGCACATGACTGCTCCCTCCTTGCGGGATCGTAGGGGAGGCCGAATATCTCACAGACTTCCTCCGTGGTAAAGCCCATCCGGCGGATCAGCTGGGCCACTGCCTCAAACCCGAACCCCTTATAGGGATCCTGCTGGTAGCGGGAAAAAGTGCTTTTCGGGATTTGCAGATAGTCACAGACCTCCACGTCCTTCCGGAGCCCCATATCTACCCGTGCTCGGGCCATGGCCCGCTCCAGGGCCTTTTCTCGCTGCTGCTGTTCGGTCAATCTTAGCTTCGGCATATCTACTCCTCCTTCGCATAGCGGAGCTCCATGGCGGCCTGACAGATGGCCTGCAGGTCCTCCATGATGGCATCGTATTCCCATCGTTCCTGGTCGTCGATCTGGCCGTCAGCAGCCAGGGCGATCAATCGCCGGTCACTGTGGCGATCGGTAAAGGTCATTACCTTATCCAGTAGGGCCATGACAGCTTGGGGGAGCGGACGGCCCGGCTCAAAGGCCGGCATGGTCTCCGCAATGCTCCCCCGGGACAGCTCCCGGAGATACATCCCAGCCATCCAGGGCGCCTCATAGCAGAGGGCCAGGGTATCCAACACCTCCACGGAGGCACGGGTGCGACCGCTCTCCCAGGACTGGATGGCATCTACAGAGTAGCCCGACATTTCCGCGGCCTTCTCCTGGGTAATGCCCCGGCTATTCCGCGCTCGGCGCAGGGCGTTGACTGACAAATTGTCCATGGTGTTCACTCCTCCTCTGGGGTATCATAGTAATCAGGGACGGGGAAGTCCTCCGACCCTGGGTCCTGCTCCTTGACAAAGAGATCATCAATGGAACAGTGCAGCACCTTGGAGAGCCGGGGAATATCCCGGGTCTTGGGAAGAGAGACCTCAGTCTCCCAGTTGCCGATGGCCCCCTGGACCACCCCCATCTGAACCCCCAGGGCGGACTGGGACATCCCGGCGGCCTCCCGGAGTTCCTTGATACGCATAACAGGCATTGAATCACCTCCTACCTTGCCCCAAATCAGCGATTATGATAGAATAGCGCTGAAAGGGGGTGAAAATATGGCATTACCAGACTTTACTGATTTTTTAGCCTCTATCGACTGGGAAGAAGCTGAAAAAATCGCTCAGGCACTTACGGTAGGCCGACCCGATATTCTTGTATTTGATAAAACAAACAAAGCTTCATTGGGTGCGGCATTACATTCCGTAGGCGCAAATGCAATAGCTCAGGCAAATGCCAATACCTTGGCTTTGCTTACTCTTTA
This sequence comes from Oscillospiraceae bacterium, assembly GCA_022800215.1. Classification (GTDB taxonomy): domain Bacteria; phylum Bacillota; class Clostridia; order Oscillospirales; family Oscillospiraceae; genus Vermiculatibacterium. Next base: position 52,066 of record JAAWPV010000002.1, read on the forward strand.
TCATCGTTGGCTTCAGGATCAATTTTCGATTTGATGATTTTGCCCAATCCCGTAAGGCTCCCTGTGAATTTACAATTCACAGTAGTCGCACGCTCATGCATAATAGGCGGTACTGCGGACTGGGAGGCGATTTGCCACCGATAGTCAGCTTCATCAAGCTGGAGCGCAGTCTTCACCAACAAAGCGACCGTCTCGGCTGTTGCAGCAGTCGGGGCGGTTTCTTCATTTAGAAGAGCCAACGCTTTCTTCAGGCAGGCATTGCCCACTTCAACCCAAAGATTGTTTTCCTTATTTTCCATCCCGTTCACCTCCTTCTTGATTAATCAAAAAAAATGATTGCACGGTCAATATATCATAAAAAATGAATATTGTCAATATGATAAATGATTATTATTTTTTTGACCTTGAAATTATCATAATTCACGATTATTATGGAGACGGGGGGTGAACCATTTGTTCCAGTTGATATTAAAAGAACTACGCGAGAACCGTGGAATTTCCCAGGCACAACTTGCCCGCAATCTTGGAAAAAGCCAATCCACGGTAGCTATGTGGGAAAGAGGGACAAACACACCAAACTACGACACTTTGGTAGAACTGGCTACATATTTTGATGTTAGCGTAGATTATCTTTGCGGTGTTTCCAAGGTTAAAAATCCTGCAAAGCCACAGTCCCTCCGAATCCCCGTTCTGGGGGATGTGGCTGCCGGGATCCCCATTGAGGCCATCACCAACATTGTGGACTATGAGGAGATAGACGCAGCGATGGCAAAGACGGGCGATTTCTTTGGGCTGCGCATTAAAGGCGCCAGCATGGAGCCGCGGATGAAAGAGGGAGATGTGGTCATTGTCCGGAAGCAGGACACTGCCGACACTGGCGATACGGTGGTGGTGTTGGTGAACGGAGACAGCGCCACGGTGAAGAAAATAAAATACGGGCCGGATGGTATTACCTTGCTGCCATCCAACCCGTCCTATGATCCATTGTTTTACAGCGCCGCCGAGGTAGAGCGTCTTCCGGTCCGAGTCATCGGCCGGGTGGTGGAGCTGAGAGCAAAATATTAAAATTGGTGTTTATTTTGGACACTGGGAGGAGAAGCAGACCATGAGTGAGATTGAAGAAAAGGCGCTTGAAAATACCCGCGTTCAAGACAAAGTTGCCGAGATTGCCCGGCTCCGAACAAAGGCTAAGTTTTTCTGGCCGTATGTAGGTATTTCCCTCCTGTTTGTTCTGGTAGCCGTTTTAAGTTTCTTCGCCAAGATCATTCCAGCGGGTTTAGCCGGGGTGATTGTGGCCGGTATTTTCGCCCTCCAGGCAATAAAAGCAAGCGATGCCTTCGACACCTTGGAGAATATGGGGGCAGTGGAAGAGGCCAAGCGGGCGAAATCCGTGGGGTTCAAAATATTTATTGGAATCCTGGCTGTTGTGTTGATTATTGTCGGTGCCTATATTTATTTTTATTCCAGGATGGAGGCATCCAGAGAATCCGAGAAGTGGGACAAATTGGCTATCGTTACCTCCATGGAGGCTTTGGAGCAGTTTGCTCCGGGGACGGACTATGGCCCCCGTAGCGCAGATGGATGGCTGGTGATCCATAACAATGACGGCACCACCACCGTCTGGGCTCCAAGGGTCTATGGGCGGATTGCATTGATGCTAACAGACGACGGAGAAAGTTATACGCCATACTGGATATCAGTCAATGATACCGTGGTATTGGATTCAAGCAAATAAAAAACCGCCCCGGAGTTGCGACCTCCGGAGGCGGAAAACGCAAAGACCAAAGCCGACCAAGACTAAGGCCCCTTTGCGCCCTTATCATACCACAAAGGGCTCGGGGGCGCAAGCGGAAAGGAGAAAATCGTGAAAGTTCCCAAGGCCCGGAAGCTCCCCTCGGGCACCTGGTTCCTCCAGCTCCGTCTTGGAGGGGAGAGCGTTACCGTCAATGCCCATACAGAGCGGGAGTGCGTCCGCCAGGCCCAGATCATCAAATCGGAGTACCTGGCGGGGAAGAAGCCACTACAGCTTCAAAGCGGACCCAGTCGCACGCTCCGCCAGGCTATAGATGTCTACATTGCCACCAGGATTCTATCCCCCTCCACAGAGCGCGGGTATATAAAGATCCGAGATCTCCGGTTTAGGGAGCTGATGGACCGCCCTCTGGTTGATATTACGCCGGAAGATTATCAGGCAGCCTGTAAAAGAGAGGCTCGGTCAGTGTCAGCCAAAACACTGCGCAACGCCTGGAGCTTTGTGGCCTCAGTCCTCCGTCATAACGGCATCACCCCACCTGCCGTATCACTGCCCCAGTTGATTCCCCACCAAACCCCCTTTCTGGACCACGATGAGATACAGGCCTTTGTTGAGGTTGTGAAAGGCACCAAATACCAGATCCCGATTTATTTGGCTTTGTCAAGCCTTAGACGGTCAGAGATTATGGGACTACGGTGGGAGTGTGTAGATCTCAAGCGCCGAAGGATCCGGGTGGCCGGCGCAGCGGTGGTGGGAAAAGACGAGCAGCTCCATCACAAACAAGAAAATAAGAATACTGCCTCCAACCGATACGTCCCCATCCTTATGGATGAGCTCTATGAGGCGCTGAAGGAGGCCCGGCAGTCGGAAGGGCTGGTGGTAACCTGCAATCCTAACACCATCTGGGCCAATGTGCGGAGGATCTGCAAACGGGCGGGGCTGCCTATGGTGGGGACACATGGACTTCGGCACTCTTTCGCATCTTTGGCGTATTATCTGGAGGTGCCTGAGAAGGTGACAATGGAAATCGGAGGCTGGGCCGATGATCAGACAATGCGCCGCATCTATACCCACATTGCGCAGGCAGATGTCAAGCGATACGAGCAAGCATTCTCGGGATTTTTTGCTAACAAAAACGCTAACAAAAAGTAGGGCCACTTGTGGCACAATAGATTTAGAGCTTTTTGGATGGGTTCGAGTCCCAACGACTACCGGGAGGCGCACCGGACCCGCCCCGGTACCCGGAGAGACTGAAGCTGTAAACAAAATGCCGTGGGCATCTGCCCACGGCATTTTGTTTACAGCTTGAAAATCACCGGGCGAAGCTGACAAAGTCAGCGGGGAGAAGTTCATAGTCCACCGAGCTCTGCCACTGGCCCAGTTGGTCCTGAAAGGCGTTTTCGTGGACAGCCACCCGCCGGAAGCCCAGCTTCTCATAGACGTGCTGGGCCCGGAGGTTTTGAAGGTTGGTGTCCAGAACAATCTTGCTGTAGCCCATGTCAAAGAGCCCGGCAATGAGCATGGAGAGGAACACCCGCCCGTAGCCCTTCTCCTGCTGGGAGAGGACGCAGATTTTGATGCCGATCTCGGCGCTGCCGTTTTGAAGGTTCCGGTAGTTCATCTCCCCCACGGGCCAGCCGTCCACCTCCAGAATAAGGCGGCGGTGGGTGCTGTCATCGTCCCCGGCAAGTTTTTGGGCGATGCCCCCGGCAGTCTCCCCGGTGCCGTTGGGGTAGCCGGCGTGGGCCATCAGGGCCCCGTTGTTCCACCAGGCGGCCAGCAGGGGGGCGTCGGCGGCGGTGGCGTTGCGGATGGTCTGGTTTTTATAGGTTAAGAGCATAAAGTCTCCTTTCGGCGATGGGTGGATAGGTACGGTTTCTCATGATGTACGTCATGTAGATCGCCTCCTTTCGTAAGTTTGGGTTATTGGTTTTTGAGCTCCTCGTAAACGGTTTTGTATTTGGGACGGCGGGAGAAAAGGGCCTCCAGCAGGGTGAGGAGCAGGCCGGAGCCGAAGGCCAGCCCTGCCACCAGGGCTGCTGCCCGCGCCCAGAAGTCCTCGGGCAGAATGAGGATGATGGCATCGGCACGGTAGTCAAAGACCCAGTTGGTCTTGCCGGGGAAGAAAGCGTGGTGGAAGGCGGTGAAAAGGCTCTCGAAGTCCACAAGCCCCCAAATGCCGAAGACCAGCACGGCCGCCGTCATCAGGAAAAAGGCCCAGGCACAGGGCCCCCGGCCCAGGAAACGGTGGAGGGAGACCTTTTTCCGCCACACCAGCAGGAGCATCAGGAGCAGAAAGAGGGCGGAAAGGCCCAGAACGATGAAGTCCAGCCGGAAAAGGCCTTTGCAGTCGGCAAAGTGGGCCATGCCCTCTTGGGACCAGGGGAGGGCCCCGGTGCCGAAGGGGCCGTCCAGGACCAGGTAGTCCATCACCTCGTCGAAGGCGCCCCGGATGATTTCGGGGGAAAAGCCCGTCCGGGCGGGGAGGGAGAGGGCGTCGATCTGCCCGTAGTAGAAGCCCCGCCAGAGGATGGGCACCGCCACCGAAGTGGTGACCAGGAACACCGCCAGAGCCAGGGAGGTAAGGGCGGAGAGGAGTTTAGAGGGCTTTTTCATGGGTATCACCTGTTTCTTGAGATAAGACAATGAGCACTTGGGAGGGGAGGTAAAAGAGCCACATTCCGGGGAAAGTGAGGGTGGGGAGAAGGCCCAGGTTGTAGGCACCCACGCAGAGGTCGCAGCAGACGAAGAGGAACAGGCCGAAGGCGAAGGTCCGCTTTTTCAGGGCGAAAGCCTCGGCGGCGTTGATACAGAGGTTAGAGAAGTAGAAAAGAGGGAGCCATTCGGAAAAAATAGACCATAAATCCTGATAAATAGTGGTTCTGGGAGGGCCATCCCAGCCAAAAGCGGCTCGCGCAAACAGATAAAGCCCCATTAAGAACACTCCAGAGAATAACCCCAGCAGTATGCGAAGAGTAAAACAACGGAAATGAATATGTTTTCCCCGAAACAGGTAGAGCCGGTAGGCGTAGATGCCTTGTACCACAAGGAACAAGGCTACTCCCAAAGTATAATGCTTGTCCAGCACCAGCAGGAACCAGTCTGCCGCCACGGTGAAACACAAAGCCACCGCCACCAGCTTTCCGTCTGTTGTCTTCGCCCCCAAAAGAGCGGTCAAACAGCACAGGCAGATGGAGGCAAACTTCACCCAGCGGGAATCGCACAGCCCGGTGAGGTCCAGGGTGAGGAAGCAGACCCACAACGCCCCCGCCAGAGCGGGGAAGAGCCTTCTGCGGTAAACGGCCATACGCCTCACCTCCTTTGCATCAGAATACCACATTTTCCCGGCCGCCGCAAGGGTTTAGGGATAAGTGGCCGTATACGCAGACAGACGGTCTCGTATGAGACCGTCTGTCAGGTGGTTAGATTTTAGTTGGAAGCGGCGGCCGGCTCGGGGGTGGGGACAGCCACCCGGGCGTAGGCTTTCTTCCGGATGCAGAAGAAGCAGGTCAGATGGATGGCTCCGGTGATGATCCAGCTGATAGGGTAGGAGAGGTAGAGACACCGGGGAGTGTGGTAAACCTGGAAGATGGTGGCGATCCAGATGAGCCGCACGCCGCAGACGCCCGCGATGGAAATGACCATGGGGGCCACCGACCAGCCCAGGCCCCGGAGCGTGCCCACGGTGATGTCCATGATGCCGCAGAGGAAATAGGGGGCGCCCACGTAGGCAAGGCGGACCATGCCCTGGGCGATGACATCGGGGTTGGGGGTGTAGAAGCTCAGCAGGGTTTCCCCGAAGAAGTAGGCCAGATTGCCCAGCACCAGGCCGCTGATGATACCAAAGCACTGGCACCAGAGAAGGACCTTGTCCACCCGGTCTGTCTTGGCGGCGCCGTAATTCTGGCCGGTGAAGGACAGGCAGGTCTGGTAAAAAGCGTTCATGCCAACATAGACAAACCCCTCCACATTGGCGGCAGAGCCGGAACCTGCCATGACGATGTCACCGAAGGAGTTGATGGAGGACTGGATGACCACGTTGGAGATGGCGAAGATGGTGCTCTGGAACCCGGCAGGCAGGCCGATGCGGATGATGTTCATCATCACGTCCCTGTCGATGCGAAGAGCCTTCAGGTCCAGATGGAGGGGACCGCTCTCTTTTATGAGACACCGCAGTACCAGCACGGCGGAGATATACTGGGAGGTGATGGTGGCGATGGCTACGCCGGCCACGTCCAGATGGAAGACGATGACCAGAATCAGGTTGAGGATCACATTCACTACCCCGGCAATGCCCAGGAAGAACATGGGCCGCTGGGTGTCGCCGCCGGCCCGGAGAAGGGCGGCGCCGAAGTTATAGGCCAGGTTGGCGGGCATACCCAGGAAGTAGATGCGCAGATACAGGCTGGAAAGGTCAATGACGTTTTCCGGGGAGGACATAAGCTCCAGAATGGTCCGGGAGGCAAAGAAGCCCACCACGGCCAGCACCAGCCCCACCACCAGGCTTAAAAGGATGGAGGTATGAACCGCCCGGTTGACCCGGTCCCCGTCTCCGTGGCCCAGGGCGTGGGCTACCACCACGTTGGCGCCGATGGAGAGCCCCATAAAGAGATTGACCAGCAAAGCGGTGGGAGAACCTGTGGACGTCACGGCGGCAAGGGAGGTGTCGCTGGCAAAGTTGCCCACCACAATGATATCGGCGGCGTTAAAAAGAAGCTGCAGGATGCTGGATGCCATCAGGGGGAGGGCAAAAAGCAGGATCTTGGATGCCAAAGGGCCGCTGCACATATCGATTTCATAATGTCGTTTCATTCATTAAGACCTCTTTTCCGTGAGGGATAGGATAGCACCTTTTTTCTTGATTTGCAAGGACTTTGAACCACTTCAAACGGATTTTCTGTTTTGACAATTTTCTTTCTTCTTTCACCCCAATTTCCTGTGGAAAAAAACCATGGAAATCCGGCTCTGTTTTTGGCCAAAAGCGTTTGCAATGTGGCGGGAAAATTGTTATAATAGATCATTAAGATTATTCTGGAAAATTATGACCACTGAGAGGTGCCCACTTTGTACCTAAAAGCATTGGAAATTCAAGGCTTCAAAAGTTTCCCGGACAAAACGGTGCTGTCCTTTGGCGAGGACATCACCGCCATTGTAGGGCCCAATGGCTCGGGAAAATCAAATATCTCCGATGCCATCCGCTGGGTCATGGGGGAGCAGTCCACCCGGGCTCTTCGGGGCGGCAAAATGGAGGACGTCATCTTCGGCGGCACAGCCAAGCGGAAGCAGCTGGGCTTTGCCGAGGTGTCCCTTGTGCTGGACAACACCGAGCATATCTTTCCCCACATGGAGGAGAGCGAAGTGATGGTCACCCGGCGGTATTACCGCTCTGGGGAGAGTGAGTACTACATCAACCGCCGCTCTGTCCGGCTCAAGGATGTGAACGAGCTCTTTATGGATACGGGCCTGGGCCGGGAGGGATACTCCATCATCGGCCAGGGCAAGATCGACGAGATATTGTCGGTCAAATCCGCCGACCGCCGGGAGGTCTTTGAGGAGGCCGCCGGCATCTCCCGCTACCGTCACCGGAAGGAGGAGGCGGAGCGGAAGCTGGAGCGCACCGAGGAGAATTTGACCCGGGTCAATGACAAGATCGACGAATTGGAGCTTCAGGTAGAGCCCCTGCGCATCTCCGCCGAGAAGGCCAAGAAATTCCTTATCCTGCGGGATGAACTGCGAGGGTTGGAGATCTCCTTGTGGCTGGAGCAGCTGGAGCGGATCCGCACCGGCTCCATCAAGGTCCAGTCCGACTATGAGAACGCTGTCCGGCAAAAGACGGAGGCCCAGGCAGAGGTGGAGCGGCTCTATGCCGCCGCCGAGGCCATCGCCCAGCAGATGCGCCAGAAGGAGATGGACGCTGAGGGGATTCGTTTCGAGATGATGGGCCGCCAGGCTGACGCCAACGAGTGCGAGAACGCCATCGCCGTTTTGAAAGCCAACATCCAGAACAACCTGGAGAATACCGACCGGCTCCGGCGGGAGCTGGAGGCCCAGGAGGGCCGGGCCGGCTCCATCGAGGGGCAGATCGAGCAGCGAAAGGGGCGGCTGGAGGAGATCGAGAGGGAAACTGCCGCACTGGCGGCGCAGATCGCCCAAAAGCAGGCCGAGGCCGACGAGCTGGGCAAGAGCGCCGGCACCCTGGCCAGCGAGATGGAGGCCCTCCGCCAGAAGGAGAGCATGGAGAATGCCTCTGCAGCCGAGGCCAAGGCCCTTCTCTCCGCTCTGGCTGCCGCCGCCCAGGAGGTCATGGACCGGGACGGGGCGGTGCGGCAGGACCTGAACGCCGGCGAAGAGCGGCTGGAGAGCGCCAAAGCGGAGGCACAGGCCGCCCAAAAGGAGCTGGAGGAGGCCCGGGAGGACCGGGACTCCATCAAGAACATCATCAGTGGCTACGCCCTCCGGCTGGACGGGCGGAACCGGAAAATGAAGGAAGCGGAAGAGAAGTACAATAAGCTTCAAATCGAGGTAAATACCCTCCAATCCCGCATCCATATGCTGCTGGACATGGAGAAGATGTACGAGGGCTACTCCAAGGCCGTGAAGATGGTCATGGGGGAGGCCGAGCGGGGCCAGCTGAAGGGCGTTTTGGGTCCGGTGGCGGGGCTTCTCCGGGTGCCGGGTGAGTACACCGTGGCCATCGAGACCGCTTTGGGCGCCGCCATGCAGAACATCGTGGTGGAGCGGGAGGAGGACGGCAAGGCCGCCATCCAGTACCTGAAGCGCCGGGACGGTGGGCGGTGTACGTTCCTGCCCTTAAACGCCATCCAGCCGTCCGACTTCAAAGAGAGTGACGTGGTGGACGAGCCCGGCTTTGTGGGCCTGGGGGACGAGCTCATCGAGTGCGAGAAGAAGTACGAGACCGTCTTTTCCAACCTGCTGGGCCGCACCGTCATCGCCGAGGACATGGACGCTGCCATCGCCATGGCCCGGAAGTATAAGCACAAGCTGAAGATTGTCACCCTGGACGGTCAGGTGCTAAACCCCGGCGGCTCCATGACGGGCGGGTCCGCCTCCCGGACGGCGGGCATTTTGTCCCGCCAGGGGGAGCTGGAGCGGCTTCGGGAGCAGGAGTCAGGGCTGAACGACAAGCTCTCTGCTGCCAGCAAGGAGTTTGAGGAGGCCAAGCGGGAGGTCACGGGGGCCCAGTATGAGATGGAGACCGCCCAGGCCCAGCAGCGCTCCCACGAGGATGACATTTTGAAGCTGGAGGAGCGGGTGAGCCACCTCAGCCAGGCAGTGGCCGACCAGGAGCGAGCGCGGGACGAGTGGAAGAAGGAATTGGAACAGCTTGCCCTTCGGGCCCAGCGCACCGAGGAGGACACTGCCAATGCCCGGAAGCGGATCGAGGAGCTGGAGGGCTCCGCCTCTGCCCTCCGCTCGGAGGCGGAGGCCAAGGCACAGGGCCAGAATGAGGTCCGGGAGCGGAGCGACGCCATCCAAAGCGAGATCGCGGCCCTGAACGTCCAGAAGGCGGCCCTGGAGGCCGAGACTCTGGCCTCCCGCCAGTCTCTCCGGGAGCTGGAGGACCTGCGGAAGGATATGGTGGGGGACCGGGAGGACCGGACCAACCGTATTGAGGAGCTGAAAAAGCAAAGTGAAGAGCTGCGCGCCCAGATCGCCGAGCGGGAGCAGAAGCTCCAGGCATTGAAAGCGGAAAGCGCCCAGAAGCAGGCCGATATCCAGCGCATCAATCAGGAGCGGCTGGACCTGGAGGGGGAGCGCACCAAGGCGGACAAGCTGAGCCGGGACAAGAACAACGAGCTTCTGGCCATGGAGCGGGAGGTCTCGGTGCTGGAGCAGAAGAAGGCCGCCGCCGAGATGGAGGAAAAGCAGATCCTGGACCGGCTGTGGGAGACCTACGAGCTCTCCCACGAGGCGGCCAAGGCCCAGCGGGTGGAGTTGGAGAGCGTTCCCAAGGCCCAGCGCCGGGTGGGAGAGCTGAAAAGATCCATCTCCGCTCTGGGCAATATCAACCTGGACGCCATCGAGGAGTTCCAGCGGGTCAACGAGCGTTATACCTACTTCACCGACCAGAGGAACGATGTGCAGAAGGCCAAGAGCGAGCTTTTGAAGGTCATTGCCGATGTGACCGGGGAGATGGAGCGCATCTTTGCAGAGCAGTTCGGCAAAATCAACGAAGCCTTCCAGCAGACCTTTACCGAGCTTTTCGGCGGCGGCAAGGCCACCTTGGAGCTGGATGACCCGGAGGACATTTTGAACTGCGGCATCGAGATCAAGGTCCAGCCCCCGGGGAAGACCTTGAAGATCATTACCCTCCTCTCGGGCGGCGAGAAGGCCTTTGTGGCCATCGCCCTCTATTTTGCCATTCTGAAGGTCCGGCCCACCCCGTTCGTGGTCATGGACGAGATCGAGGCGGCTTTGGACGACGCCAACGTGGCCCGGTTTGCAAGCTATATGCGCTCCATGGCGGACCACACCCAGTTCATTGTCATCACCCACCGCCGGGGCACCATGGAGGAGGCCGACGTGCTCTACGGCGTCACCATGCAAGAACAGGGCGTTACAAGGGTTTTGACGATCAACCTCAATGATGTGGAGAAGGAGCTAAAAATCAAATGACCTTGAAGAAGTTTGCCCGGCTGCGGCTGGGGCTGTGGATCGTGTGTATGGTCCTCTGGATCGGGGCGGCCTTCCTGACGGGGCTGCCGCGGTATCTGCTGACGGCGGCGGGCGCTGCGGTTCTTGTGGTCACGGTGGTGCTGACAAGCCGCCACTGGAAATGTCCCTACTGCGGCACCCCCATTGCCGGCTGGTGGAAGGGGAAGAACAGCGTCTGCGCCAAGTGCGGCAAAAGCTGGAAGGAGGAATGGGAATGAGCTTTTTTGACAAGATCAAGCAGGGCCTTACCAGGACCAAACAGAACATCGGACACTCCTTTGAACAGCTTTTTGCCGGGGAGCTGGACGACGATTTCTATGACCTTTTGGAGGAAACTTTGATCCTCTCCGACATGGGGGTGGACACCGCCTTGGAGGTCAGCGAAAACCTGCGGAAAAAGGCGAAAGAAGAGAAGATCAAAACAGCCGCCGAAGCCAGGGAGGCACTGAAAGCCATCCTGACGGAGATGCTCACCGTGGAAAGCGGGGAGCTTGATATGACGAACCGGCCCGCCGTGTGCCTTTTCATCGGGGTGAACGGGGTGGGCAAGACCACCACCATCGGCAAGGTGGCCGCCCGGCTGAAGGGGGAGGGGAAGAAGATCCTCCTCTGTGCCGGCGACACCTTCCGGGCCGCTGCTGCCGACCAGCTTACCATCTGGGCCGAGCGGGCCGGGGTGGACATTATCAAGCAGCATGAGGGGGCTGACCCCGCCGCGGTGGTCTTTGACGCCCTGAGCGCCGCCAAGGCCCGAAAGGCGGACATGGTGCTGGTGGACACCGCCGGGCGGCTCCACAACAAGCAGAACCTGATGAACGAGCTAAATAAGATCAGCCGGGTCATCCAGCGGGAGCTTCCCGACGCCAGCCGGGAGACCCTTTTGGTGCTGGATGCCACCACCGGGCAGAACGGCCTTATCCAGGCCCGGCAGTTCAAGGAATCCGCCGGCCTTACCGGGGTGGTGCTCACCAAGCTGGACGGCACTGCCAAGGGGGGCATCGTAGTGGCCATCGCCAAGGAACTGGGAGTACCCGTGAAGTTCATCGGTGTGGGGGAGGGCGTGGACGACCTGATGCCCTTCGAGCCGGAGAACTTTGTGGAGGCGTTGTTGTAATATGGATAATTTGTTTGGAGTCTACACGTCCCGGGAATGGCTCCTCAGCGGCGCCATCTTGCTGGGGCTTGGCATTGCCTTTCTGGTGTTCAGCAGGTCTGTGGATAAGTCGGGGGGCAGTGGCAAGGGAAAGATAGCCGGGAGCCGGGCCCAAAGGGCCAGATCCAGCGGCTGCCTGATGTTGGTCCTGGGTATTCTGATGGTGGGGGTCGGTATTTGCGGTATGATTGGAGTGTTTTCATGATGGAACGGCTTGACGGACGGAAAAAAGATGAACTGCGCAAGGTGGAGATCCTGCCAGGCATCAACAAATTTGCCGAGGGCTCCTGCCTCATTCGCTGCGGCAACACCCATGTGCTGTGCTGCGCCAGCGTGGAGGAAGGGGCGCCCCGCCATGTCCCCGAGGGGACGGGTTGGGTGACGGCGGAGTATTCCATGCTCCCCCGGGCCAACCGGGAGCGGTCCCGCCGGGACATTGCCAAACTGAAGCTCTCCCCCCGGTCGGCGGAGATCCAAAGGCTGGTGGGCCGGTCCCTCCGGGCCTGCGTGGATATGACCAAGCTGGGGGACAGGACAGTCACCATCGACTGCGACGTTTTGCAGGGGGATGGCGGCACCCGGACTGCCAGCGTCACCGGGGGCTATGTGGCTCTTGCTCTGGCGGTGAAGAAACTGCTGGCTGAGGGCGTTTTGACGGAAGATCCCCTCATTGACAGCGTGGCCGCCGTCTCGGCGGGCATCGTGGGGGAGGAACTGCTGCTGGATCTCTGCTATGAGGAGGACTCCTCCGCCCAGGTGGATCTTAACTGTGTTATGACAGGCTCCGGGGGTATCGTGGAGCTTCAGGGCACCGGGGAAGGCCGGGCCTTTACCGTGAAGGAGCAGCGGGCCCTGGTGGACCTCTGCGCCAAAGGAATCGGAGAGCTGCGGGCTATCCAGAAAGCCGCACTGGAGGGCTGAAACGATGAAAATGGTATTGGCAAGTAAGAATCCGCACAAACTGACTGAGATGAAAGCCATTCTGAGTCAGTTGGGCGTTGAGGTGGTCCTGGAATCCGACGTTGGCGTGGATGTGGACGTGGAGGAGACGGGCACCACCTTTGAGGAGAACGCTCGGCTGAAGGCGGAGGCTGTCATGAAGGCCGCCGGCCTTCCCGCCATCGCCGACGACTCCGGCCTCTGCGTCACCGCCTTGGGCGGCGGGCCGGGGGTCTATTCCGCCCGGTACGGCGGGGAGGGGCTCAATGACCGGCAGCGGTATGAACTGGTGCTGCAAGGCCTTTCCGGCCAGATGGACCGGAGCGCCAAGTTCGTCTCCTGCATCTGCTGCTGCTTCCCGGGCGGGGATGTGCTGAACGCTCGGGGGGAATGTCCGGGGCTCATCACTTACTCCCCCAGGGGAGAGGACGGCTTCGGCTACGACCCCATCTTCCTGGTGCCCGAGACCAAAAAGACCTTTGCCCAGATGACGGCGGCGGAGAAGAACGCCATCTCCCACCGGGGCCGGGCCTTGGAGGTATTTCGGACGGAATTGGAACAATATTTGGGAGGACAACATGGCTGAATTGACAAGTAAGCAGCGGGCCCAGCTCCGGGCTTTGGGCAACAGCCTGGAGCCTATCGTCCACATCGGCAAGGAGGACATCGGGGACAACCTGATCCGCCAGGCTGACGAGGCCTTGGAGGCCCGGGAACTCATCAAGTGCCGGGTGCTGGAGAATTCGGAGTACACCGCCCGGGAGGCCGCGGAGCTTCTTTCTCAGAAGGTCCGTGCGGAGATTGTCCAGGTCATTGGAACAAAATTCATTTTATATCGTCCAAGTCATAAGAAGGACAAAAAAGACAAGATCGTTCTGGTGAAAGCCAGCAGGAAATAAGGCCCATTGCCTGAGAAACTGTCTGCCCAAGAGAAAAGGGGGAGTCCTTTGTGAAGATTGGTATCTATGGAGGCACCTTTAACCCGCCCCACCTGGGGCATCTCACCTCGGCCCGGTTTGCCATGGAGGCCCTGGGGCTGGACAAGCTGCTGTTCATGCCGGCAGGAACACCACCCCACAAGGTTTTGCCGGAGGGCTCTCCCACACCGGAGCAGCGGCTCCGGATGATGGAGCTTGCCGCTGACAGTATGCTCCTGCCTGACCGGGTGGAGATATCCGATCTGGAGCTTCAGCGAGAGGGGAAGAGCTTTACCTCGGACACTCTCCGGCAGCTTCATGAGGTATTTCCCGATGACGAGCTGTGGTTCCTCATGGGCACCGATATGTTTCTGACCCTTCACAAGTGGCACGAGCCGGAAGTCATCTGTTCCCTGGCCCATTTGGCGGCCTTTGCCCGGACTGAGAAGGACACGGGAGAGATGCTGGAGATCCAGGGGAAGTATCTCGGCGAGACTTATGGGGCAAGCTGTACCGTTGTCCAGTTGCCCCGGATCATTCCCGTGTCCTCCACCCAGCTGCGGGAGCTGCTTCGGAAGGGGGAGGGACGGCAATACCTTGCCCCGGGGGTCTACGGCTATGTCCTGCGTCATGGACTTTATGGGACCAAAGCCGATCTGAAGCACCTCAGTGATGAGGATTTGAAGGCCTGCTCCCTCTCCATGGTTCATGCCAAGCGCCACGCACATATTCTGGGTGTGGCCGGGGAGGCGGTGCGTTTGGCGGAGCGCTGGGGTGCCGACAAGGAGAAGGCTTACCGGGCCGGTATTCTCCACGACTGCACCAAGTACCTGGAACTGGAGGCTCAGTTAGCCATCTGCCAAAAATACGGCGTGGAGATAGACGAGCTGGAGCGGAAAGACGCCAAGCTGCTCCACTCTAAGACGGGAGCGGCCATCGCCCGGGGTGAGTATGGAGTGGACGAGGAGATATACACCGCCATCTTCTACCATACCACGGGGCGGGCAAATATGACTTTAATGGAGAAGATTATTTATCTGGCCGATTACATAGAGCCCAATCGGGACTTCGAGGGGCTGGAGACGCTGCGGCGGCTCTGCTACGAGGATCTGGACGCGGGGCTTGAGATGGGCTTTGCCATGAGCGTGGCCGATCTGAAGCGGCGGGGCGTTGTGATCCATGCAAATACACAGGGAGCGCTGGACTGGGTGCGGGAGCACCGGAAAGGACCGTAAATGAAGGACGAAAAAGAACAGGGGACCGGCGGCAAGACTCCGCCGAAAAAGCCACGGGGGAACGGACGAGGCGCCCAACCCATACAGGGGACGAGCCGAGGCACAACCCGGCCCGTTCGAAGGTTTGATGTGGACATTCCAGGCCCGGGAGAGCCGGAAACCGGAATGGGACTCGGAGCGGAAACGCCTGTACCTGCCGGGGAAAAACCGGAAGAGTCTGTGGCTGCCGAAAAAAAGCCCGCTGAGAGGCCGAAAAGAACTGCCGGAGCCAAGGACACCGGAGAGACAAAAGCTGCCGGGACGGTCCCGCCTGCCGGAAAAGCGGCCCAGGAGCAGTGGGCACCTCCGCCGGAGGAGCCCACCGTCCGGTTCCGGAAGGGGCAGGTGCCCGTAAAGGGGCCCAAGCCCCCCGCCCGGCGGGGAGCGGTGTCCTCCAGAAGAGGAAGCGTCCCGGCAGGGGGCAGCCAGACCAGGCGGGAGACCCCCGGACCGACAACGGACGGAAAAACCGGACAGGGTACAACCAAGCCGGCCACCAGCCAGAGCGGACAAGGAACGCCGAAGACGGCAGCGGACGACAGGCAGCAGGCGGGGCAGTCTTCCCCTCCTGCGGAGGGCCGCCAGGGCAGAGGCCGCCCGGTGGGGGTCAGAGGCGTTCGGGCGGACGGTCCCCGGACAGCCGGACAGCCGCCAAAGGCAAAGGAAGTGCCCGCCGGAAACGGCCGGGGCGCCCAGAAGAGCCAGCGGCCCGTGCCGCCGCCCTCTTCCCGCCCCCCCAGAGAGCAGGAAGAGGCGGAGAAGCCCCGGTACACCGGCAAACAGCTGATCCTTCGCCGCTGCTATATTGCCCTCACCGTTCTCTCTGCCATCATCGTGGCGGTGTATGCGGGATTTCGGCTCTTTGCCGCCCCGCCCGAGGTGAAGCCTCCTGCCATCAGCCGTCCTCCAGTGGTCATTACCACCACCGACCCGGAAGGGAATCAAGTGGAGATGATCGAGCCGGATATTTCCAGCAGTGACCGGAAGCAAGAGTTTTATACCTTCCTGCTGGTGGGGGAGAGCCAGGAGGCAGGCGGCGGCCTTACGGATACCATGATCCTGGTGTCCTACGACGTGCCCAACCAGAAGCTGAGCCTGATGAGCCTGCCCCGAGATATCTACGTCAGCGAGAACGAACGGCTCCTCAACTCGGTCTATACCCGGGCCGGGGGTGGAGAGGAGGGCATGACGGCCCTTCAGGAGCAGGTGCAGAAGCTCACCGGCATATACCCCGATTTCGGTATCAGCCTGAAGTGGGAGGCAGTGGGCGAACTGGTGGAGGCCATCGGCGGGGTGTGGTTCGATGTGCCCCGGGACATGCACTACTGGGATCCCACCCAGAACCTGCGGATCAATGTGGACAAGGGCTATCAGCTTTTGAACGGCGAGGACGCCATGGGTGTGGTTCGGTTCCGGGCCACCTATGTGGATGGTGACCTGGGGCGCATCAAGGTCCAGCAGGACTTTTTGAAGGCCCTTATCAGCCAGTGCCTCCAGATGGACAACCTGCTGAAAAATCTGGGCAGCTACCTGGATATTTTCCAGCGGAATGTGAATACCAACCTGACAGTGGGCAACTTGACCTATTTCGCCACCAACGCCCTGACGGGGCTGGATATGGACAATGTGACCTTTACCACCCTACCCAACGCCTCCCCATACGAGGGCTGCGACCATCTGGTGGGCGTCCCCCGGCAGATCGTGGTGACGGTGAACCAGTATTTCAATCCCTATAAGACGGACATTCGGCTGAGTGAGCTGGATGTGGTGACCAACATCTCCCGGCCCACTCCAAAGCCCACCCCCACCCCGGAGCCTACGGAGACGCCGAAGGTGGAGGACCCGAAGGAAAGCCATCGGCCCACTGAGTCGGAGGAGCCGGAGGACCCCGTCACCCAGCTGCCGCCGGGAGTGAGCCCCACACCCAAGCCCTCTGCCCGGCCCAGCCAGCCCCCCGAAGAGAGCCGGGAGCCGGAGCCCACGGCGGCACCAACCCCCACCCCGGAGCTCCCGGCCCTCACCCCTCCGCCTGCGCCTTCGGCGCCTTCTGAACCGGAGGGAGAGCCTTTGTTACCTCCGGGCATATAAGAAAGGAGAACCCATATGACACCCAAAGAAACCGCCCTGCTGCTGGCCAAAGCCCTGGACAGCAGGAAGGGGCTTGATATCAAGGTACTGGAGACCGGGCACCTCACCACCCTGGCCGACTATTTCGTCCTCTGCTCCGCCACCTCCTCCACCCAGATCCGCGCCCTTGCCGAGGCCTGCGAGAAAGCCATGAAAGAGCAGGCGGGGGAGGACCCCCACCACGTGGAAGGCCACCGGGGCGGCACCTGGGTGCTGCTGGACTTCTCCGCCGTGGTGGTCCACATCTTCAATGAGGAGGCCAGGGAGTTCTACGATCTGGAGCGGCTCTGGAGTGATGCCACCCCGGTGGATCTCACCGGCATCCTTACGGATAACTGAGAAAAAAGGAGGCTTCCCGTTTTTGGGAAGCCTCCTTTTTTGCGTGAAGATCAAAATTTCTCCGCCAAGGCGGCGGCACGGGGCTCGCCGTCGGTCTTCTTGACAGCGCCTGCTTCCAAAACGCCGGGGACCAGCACCTGGCCCACGTCTGTCCAGCCGTTAAGGGCGGCGGTGCGCTCGTAGGGGATGCGGATACCGTCCAGGACGGCGGGGTCCTCCTCCTCGCAGCAGGCGATGAGGGCCGTCTTCTTGCCCTTGAAGTCCTTGCCGCCAATGACAAAGGAGAACATTTTGTCGATGACATTCTTAATTTGCCCGGGCATGGAGTACCAATAGAGGGGCATGGCGAAGACAATGCCGTCGGCAGTGAGAAGGTCGTCGGCGATGACATTGAAATCGTCGTCGAATGTACAGGGCTTGCCGGTGGAGTAGCAGGTCTCGCAGCCGTGGCAGCCGCCCACGTTCAGAAGGGCGGCATCATGGCGGATGACAGTGTGGCCTTTGGCCTGGGCGGCCTCGGCAAAGGCCTGGGCCATGGCGGCACTGTTGCCGTTTTTCCGGGCGGAGCCGGTGAGCAGGACGATCTTGGACATGATGATAACCTCTTTTACTTGAAATTTGGCGCGGCGTCTGCTATGATTATAGCGGATAGGAGAAAAAGGGCAAGTACGCACAATTAGGTGATATACTTACCCAAAGGGAAGTGTAAGGATGAACGGACGGTGCATTTCGGCGGAGTGCCTGGGGGAGACGGGGTTTTCCTACACCCTGTCCCTCATCAGCGGGAAATACAAGATGACGGTGCTCTACACCCTCTCCGAGTTCGGGGTGGTCCGGTTCAACGAGATGAAGCGGTACATCGGCGGGGTGTCCTTCAAGACCCTCAGCGCCACGCTAAAGGAGCTGGAAGCCGACGGGCTGGTCCACCGGGAGGAGTATCCCCAGATCCCGCCCAAGGTGGAATACAGCCTGACAGAGCGGGGAAAGTCCCTGATGCCCATTCTGGACGGGATGTGCGAGTGGGGCGAGCAGAACAGGATATGAAAAAAGGAGCGGACCTATGAGGTCCGCTCCTTCTGTGTTATTCCGCCGGGATATAGTGGTATTGCAGGTACTCCAGCCAGACCTTGTAATAGGAGGCGTTGAAGTGTATGCCGTCCCAGGTCTTGTTGGCGGGGAGGAAGCCGTCCTCCCCGGCCAGAGCGTCGCAGAGGTCAATGTAATAACATTCCTTCTCCTGGGCCAGCTCGTAGAGGTTCTCGTTGAAGCGGCGGACATTGGCCATGGTGAAGGAGCCGCCGGCGGCGTCCTTGTTGGCGCTGACAGGGGAGATGCCCATGACGTAGATGAGGGCGTCGGGATGGTCGGCGGCGAGCCGGTCCAGCACCCCGCCGTAGGCGGACATGAGCCGGTCCATGCTGTAGCCGATCTCGTTGATGCCCAGAAGGATATAGATTTTTCCGTAGTCCTTCCCGGACATCTGTGTGATGTATTCATCCACGGTGAATACAGTTTTGCTGGTGGCGGCGTAGTAGTCGCAGACCGACAGGCCGCTGTACATCCGGAAGCCGTCCACCAGGGAGTTGCCGATGAAAGCGGCGTCGGCAAAGTAATCGTCCTCCGCGGGGGCCTCCTGAGCCGGGACCTGGGGGCCGGAATAGGAGGGCTCCGGTTCCATCTCCGGCTCTGCCTCCACAACAGAAACAGCCGGGATCTCTTCTGCCGGGCTGGTATCTTCAGGCGGGGTAAGGCCGGGGCCCAGCAGGGCGGAAACCAAATAAAAGGCGGCGAAAAGAGCGGCGGTGTTTGGGGTCACTTGGGTTTCATCTCCTTATGCTGGGAAATCACATTCCGGGCAAAAGCCGTAGATGGGGGCCTTGCCCGTCCGGGCGGCCCACTGGCGTTCCCCGTAGGCATAATGCCACCATTCACATTCGTAGTTCACAAGGCCCACCGAGGCCATCAGGTTGAAGAGGAGCCGCCGGTGGTCCCGGGCTTTCTCCAGGCCGGGAGGACAGTCCTGCTCCAAAGCGACCGTGCGGGCCAGGGCGGTGAAATCGTCAAAGCCGGTGCCCATGTCCAGAGGAACCCCGTTTTTGCACAGGGTCAGGTCCACGGCGCCCCCGGTGGTGTGGGGAGCGGGACGGTGGAGCCGCTTCACGGGCTTTGCCACAAAGTCGTCCAAAATAAGCTCCAGCTCCGCTGGGCTTGCCTCGGGCCGCTCCCGGAGGAGCTGGGCCTTGAAGCGGTCATAGATGGCCTGCTGGACCGGAAGGGGGCGGAGCGCGTCGAAAATAAGGATGGAGTAGTCCAGAGGCAGCTTGTTCACCGCCTGGCAGAGCTTCCGGCACAGGGTCTCCCGCAGAAGGCAGGTCTCCATGGCCCCGGAGAGGTCCTGCCTGTGGTAGGAGCCCTCATAGACGATGCGGCCGCAGAGGGCGGTGGGGTCCCCGAGGGCCTCGCCGCAGTCCTGGGGGGCGGGGACCGCCGCCCAGTCATACTGCTTGGGGCCGGGGATGGGGGCGGAAAATTCCCGCAGCATCAGACCACCTCGAACCAGCCGGAAACGACCCCCGTCTGCGCGAAGCCCTCGCTTTGGAGAAGGCCAAGGGCGGGGGCGTTGGTGGAACACACCGTCAGGGTGCAGGCAGGGGCCTTGCCCAGAGACTCCAAAGCGGCGCGGAGCAGCGCCCGGCCCAGCCCCTGGCGTTGATATTCGGGGGCCACCGCCAGGGTGATGAGCTCCGGGGTCTTGTCGCTGAGGTCCAGCCCAAAAGCACCCACCGGCTTATCCCCCTGGGAGGCCAGGAAAAAGCGATGGTTCTGCTTCTTTAGGCTGCCGGTCCGCAGGGTGGCGGCGCCGGGGACGGCGGCATAGGCCTTGTTCACAAGGTCCAGATAGGCGTTCTCCTCCTGGGCCCGCTTGGGGGCGCGGAGGTTCAGCTTCACTTCGGCCTTGGCATGGCCCTGGGAGAGGGGGCATTCCATGCGGATATCGTCGTAGACATGGGTGAGCCGCCAGACCCCTATGGGGCCGGGGTTCAAAGGCTCCCCCTCAGGCAGGGAGGTGGCCCAGACCTGCTTGGCCCCGGCCTTTTTCAGCTTTTCCATGCCCTTGCCCAGGGCCTCGCCCAAGCGCTCCTCCGGGCAGTCCCGGAGGATAACGTAGCCGATGCCCCGGGTGGGGATCTCTCTTTGGATGACTTCCAGTACCATGGCTGGGGCCTCCTTCTTTGATGGTATTCCATAAGGCAGAGGGACGGCTCTTCTGCCGTGCCGACAGCAAGAACCGCCCCTGCTGTCTTCTCAGAGAATAATAAGCTCCTCTTTGGGGGACTTGGTGATGGACATACAGCCGCCGTCCAGCATCCGCACGCAGTCCTCGATCCGTACGCCGTACTTGCCGGGGACATAGATGCCCGGCTCGGCGGAGACCATGGCGCCCACGGGCATGGGGGTGGTGCCGCGGGAGTTGGCGTTGGGGGCCTCGTGGACCTCAATGCCCAGGCTGTGGCCGTAGCCGTGGCCCATGAGGCCCACATATCCGGCGTCGTCGATGACCTTCACGGCGGCGTTGTGGATGTCACAGCCCAGCACCCCGGCCTTGGAAACGGCCATGCCCGCCTTCTGGGCGGCCAGGACGGTGTAGTAAATTTTCTCCTGCTCGGCGCTGACCTGGCCGATGGCCACGGTACGGGTCATGTCGGAGCAGTAGCCCTTGTACACGCAGCCGAAATCCATGGTGACAAGGTCGCCCTTCTGGACCTGGCGCATGGAGGGGATGGCGTGGGGCCGGGAGCCGTTGGGGCCGGAGGCCACGATGGGGTTAAAGCTCATGCGCTGGGCGCCCCGGGCCATCTGCTCGAACACAAGCTGAGCGGCGATCTGGGCCTCGGTCATGCCGGGCTTGATGTAGCTGAGGATGGCGGTGAAGGCCTCGTCGGTGATGCGCTGGGCCTCCAGCATGAGGGCAAGCTCCTCCTCGTCCTTGGAGCCGCGAAGGCCCACAATGAGGTCGTTGGCGTAGCAGAGCTCCACGCCCTTCAGGTTGTCCTTCAGGTAGTTGTACTGGCCCAGGGACATATAGCCGTCTTCGATGCCCAGGGTCTTGATGCCGTGGGCATCAATGAAGGACTGGATGCAGGCGGCGTAGTTGCGCTGGCCGTCCACGATGATGACCTCGGCGTCCTTGACGGACTCCTGGGCCACCTCAGTGTAGCGGGAGTCGGTGATGAAACAGGCCCCCTTGGGGGAGACAACGCCGTAAGCCTCGCCGTTGCAGTTGAAGGTGTAAAGCTCACCGGGGCGGCTGGTGACCAGCATAGCGTCAATGTGGAACTCGGGCAGTTTGGCAACGATTTTCTGGATACGGGACATAGTGATACTTCCTTTCCTATATGAAATTTTACGGAGCAGGTGAAGTTAATTGGGCTCGTCGGTGCGGCCCAGGAGATAGTCGGCGGAGACGCCGAAGTAGTCGCAGAGGAGACAGAGCCGGGCAAGGGTGGTAGTTTTTAAGCCCTTTTCCATTTGACTGATTTGGTTGGTGCTAACATCAATCACATCAGCCAAAACTTTTTGAGAAATATCAGCGTCTCTTCGCAACTTTCGAAGACGGGTAGAGAATTTTTCTTGGTCAAACATTGAGTACCCCCTTGACAATTATACTTAAAGTTGATAAACTATACTTAGAGGTGATTTTGATGGATGAACTGGAAACACTTTTCTACGCACTCTGGGAGGAATCGGATCCCAAAACGCCGGAGTACAAAGAAAACAAGGCACGTCAGAATGCTCTTATGGAGCAGGCGATGAAAGCCATGGGCCTGGAATGGGTGGACAACTGGGACAATGTTTACTATGACTATTTGGAGCTGGTCAGCAAACGGTATTTCCAGGAAGGTCTGCGGTTTGGCCTGAAATTATTGCTCCTGCTTCACGAGGACTGGTAAAGCCGTTTCATGGTCAGGGCGTCCTTGGCCTGGGTTCCGGCGCTTTCACAAATGAAGGTAGGCTCCCAGCCCCGGCGGGCGATCTCCGCCATGAGAGGGGCCGGGTCAGGGCCGAAGCCGCCGTTGTCGTCAAAGGTCCGGTGGCACTTCTCGCCCCCTTTGGGGGTGAACTCGATTTGGGAGAAGTGACTATGGAAGGTCCTGACCCGCTGGGGGCCAAGGGATTTCTCCATCTCATCCAGCATGGTCTTGCAGGCCTCAGATCCGGTGAGCTCCCCCAGGGAGCGGGCGTAGAGGTGGCCGAAATCCACGCAGGGGATGAGCCGTTCATCCAACCCGCACAGCTCCAAAACCTCGGCAAGGTCCCCAAGCTGACCGATCTTGCCCATGGTCTCAGGGCAGAGGGCGATGTGGGCGTAACCCTCGCCCTCCCAGGCTTTCAGGACCTCCTGCATGGAGGCAAGGGCGATGTCCAGGGCCTCCCGGCGGGTGCGCTTCATGAGGGCGCCGGTATGGACCACGATGCGTCCGGCTCCCATCCAGTCCGCCGCCTGACAGGCGGCGAGGATGTAGCCGGTGGTCTTTTGAAGGGCCTCGGGGTCGGGGTTTGCCAGATTGATGAAGTAGGGTGCGTGGAGGGAGAGGGTGATATCCGCCTCCCGGGCGGCCTCGCCCAGCTTGCGGGCAGTGGCTTCCCCCACGTGAACGCCCTTGCCGCACTGGTATTCGTAGCAGTCCAAACCAAGAGACCTCAGCCACTTGGGGGCGTCCACCGAGGATTTGTAGGGGAAATCGTCGGGATTTCCCGCAGGGCCGAATTTGGCGGGCATGGCGTTCACTTCCTTTCGGAAAAATCAGCGGTCATGGCGGGCCATGGCGGCCAGGCGGAAAGGGGTCTCGATGGCGTAGCGCACCCGGCGGCCCGGGTTTTTGCCCCAGGCTATGGGCTTCACCAGCACGGAGGTGATGCCTGCCCGGTTGGCCCCCAAAATATCGGTGAATATCTGGTCCCCCACCATGATGGCGTTTTCCGCCGGGATGCCGGTCTGCGCCAAGGCTTCCCGGAAGCCTTTTGTCCCCGGCTTGCCCGC
Organism: Oscillospiraceae bacterium; assembly: GCA_022800215.1. Lineage (GTDB taxonomy): Bacteria > Bacillota > Clostridia > Oscillospirales > Oscillospiraceae > Vermiculatibacterium. Next base: position 75,287 of record JAAWPV010000002.1, read on the forward strand.
ATGGCGGACGTAGGGGACGCCCAGAGCTTCACAGAAATCGGGACAGCGGCGGCTTTTCCGGGAGTTGGACACCACGAAGAGGGTGATACCGTTCTGCTCCAGTTCCTCCTTCCACCGCCGGAGGGCGGGGGAGGGAAGCGCCTCCTCATAGGGAGTCAGGGTGTTGTCCAGGTCGGCAAGGACCAGGCGGACCCCGGCTTCCTGTAAGCGTTGGGGGATTAGAAAATAGATACTTTCCACCAGATGGCAGGGCACCAGGGGACAGGCCAAGGGGATCACCTCTTTCCGGCCGGGACGTCTGTTTTTGCGAAAAGCAACATAAGATAAATGTGATGATATCAGGAAGCAAATACTTCTTCCAAACATTATATCACTTTTAGGGCGGTCAGGACAAGGGGGAAATGAAAATGGAGTTGATGAAACGTATTATTTTGGCGGTCCCAACCGGGCAGCTTACCGCCGCCGGAGCCTGGGGCCGGCCTTTGGCCCACCTCTGTTACCGGGTGGGGGAGGGGCCTCATCTTTTCCGGGCCAAAAGTCCGGTGATGCCCCAGGGGGGATTGATGGTCATTGACGGCACCGGTTTTTCCGGCGGCGGCGAGGGGGAGGCCTTCTGCAACGAGGTGCTGCGGGAGTGCGCCGCCCGGAAATTTACCGGGGTGGTGTGCAGCTTTCCGGGAAGGCCCCAGGGGGCTCTTCTGAGCACCGCCGCCCGGCTGGGGGAGCTGTGCCAGAGCCGGGGGCTGGAATGCTTTGTGTCCGAGGGCTGCGGAGGCGCTGCCCCCACGGCCACGGTCATCATCCCCACCGCCCTTTCGGGAGGCTCCCTCCAGAACCGGCTGGAGGAGGCCCAAAACCGCTATGGCCCCGACCGGGTGGCGGTGTGGGTGGAGCGGTCGGCGGAGGACTTTTTGCTGCCCTCCCCCACGGGCAGCGGTACGCCCCTCACCATGGAGGAGCTGGAGCGCCGGAGGGAGGAGTATGGCTCCAGCGTGTTTTTCTCCTCCGAGCTGTGCGCCCATTACTTTACCTATATGGCGGGAGAACAGGGGCATTTTGTCCTCTTCGACGACGCCGGGAGCATCCGCAAAAAGCTGCTGATGGCCCGGCAGCTTGGCATCACCACCGCCTTTTTGCCCTATGGGGCCACGGCGGAATTGCTGGGGGAGCTGTTGGAACGGCCTTGACACGGAGGGCGGTTTTTGCTATACTCAAGCTCCATTTTACCAAAGAGGGGGAGAACAAGATGCTGAAAGATGCGTACGGTTGGCTGGACGGCTTGATAGGGGAACTTCAGGCCGAATTGGGGGAGCGGGTACTGTTTGTAGGGCTCCAGGGCAGCTACCGCAGGGGGGAGGCCACCGAAGAGAGCGACATCGACGTGGTGACCATTCTGGACAAGGTGGACCTGCCCACGTTGGACGCCTACCGGAGACTGGTCCGCTCTATGCCCCAGGGGGAGCTGGCCTGCGGGTTCCTGTGCGGGCGGGAGGAGCTGCTTCGCTGGCCCAGGTTCGACCTTTTGCAGATGGTGCTGGACACCCAGCCCCGGCTGGGAAGCTGGGAAGACTTACTGCCCGGGTTTATGGCGGAGGATACCGCTGAGGCGGTGCGGGTGGGCGCCTCTGGGCTTTACCACGCCGGGGTCCACTGCTGGCTCTATGAGCAGGACCGGGCCGCCGCCCTCCGAGAGCTTGCGAAAAGCGTTTTCTTCCTCCTGCGGATGGAGGCCTATCAGAAAACAGGCCGCTACTGCATCAACAAAAAGGAGCTGGAGGGCTGCATTTCGGAGGAGGAGCGGCCTCTGCTGGCGCTTTCCCGGGACCCGGCAGGGGCGACGGCGGACTTGGCACAGGTGGAGAGGCTGTACGCACAGCTTCTTCCATGGAGCGCCGGGCTGATGGCCTGAGGATACCCGCAGGGAAACGCAAAAACCCCGTGGCGCACTGCGTCACGGGGTTTTATTGGTCACTTAATAAAACTTTTTGCGATTCTTGCGGGCGGCCTCAGACTTCTTGCGGCGCTTGACGCTCGGGCTCTCATAGTGCTCGCGCTTGCGGACCTCGGCCAGGACTCCGGACTTGGCGCAGCTGCGCTTAAAGCGCTTCAGTGCGTTTTCCAGGGACTCGCCCTCTTTGATGCGGACTTCCGACATTGACTTTCCCCTCCCTCCAAAGCGGCAGAACCTGTCCACCGCAAAAGGGCCACATAGCTATGGCTTTAACAGTAGTATTATATGCGGAAATCCAACGCTTGTCAAGGGAGAATTTTTGAAGTTTCCATCGACTTTTGCGGGGGACAAGCGCTGTCTGCCGGTTTCATATCTGTGCAGAAAAAGCCAGGATCTCCGGTGCTCTGTGGGTTGCCGCCTCTTTGCATTCCATCGAGCAGAGGCCGAGGCTTCCGCAGCATTGGATCTCCAGATGACCGTAAAAATGCTCTATACTGCTAATGATTCGCTCACATTCTTTCATACCAGGGCCTGTCCGCAGTGCGATGGCATAGCCTTTTTTGCCGGGCTGGATGGACGCATGAGGCTCGTGGGTGTTGCACCAAGGGGTACACCTATCAATAAATGCTTTGAACCGCCCCGGGATATCCGCCCAATAGGAGGGAGAAACCGAGACGATGATATCCGCCCATTCCAATTCTCCCATCAGCAGGTCCACATCATCATGCTGCACACATGCTGCGGTGGTATGACAGGTCCGGCATCCCTTGCAGAATTGAAAGTCATAGTCGTCGATACAAATACATTTCGTGTTGTACCTGCGGGACAGATCATCTCCCACCATGCGTACGATCTCCGCGGTGGCCCCGGTTCGGACCGGGCTGCAATTTATGACAAGGGCATTCATAGGGTCATCGCCTCCCGTTGATTTTTAGCATCTTATCACAATGAAAGCCCGCAGTCAAGGCTGCAAAGCCTTCCCTTTTGGGAAAAAGAAGTATATAATATGGGGCAGAGAATCAGCCCGGTTCGTTGGGGCAATCGGAGGGAGCATATGGACAAGTTAGAGATCAGAATGGCAGGAGCGGAGGATCTGGTGCAAATCGTTGCCATGCAGAACGCCGCCTTTCACGGGGAACAGGGTATCCCGGAGGACAGCGTGGAGAATTTCAGCAAAAAGGAGCCCCTCTGCTGGTGTGCCTTTCTGGGAGAGAAACTGGTGGGGACGGTGGCCGCCTGGCAGGAGGAGGGCCGGACCCACGTGGGCCGCTTTGTGGTAGACCCCGCCCACCGGGGCCATCACATCGGGAAACGGCTCATCTGCGCCGCCTTTGAGGACCTGTTTGCCGATGGGGCGGAGGAGCTTTACATGGAAGCCCGGGCCATCACGGTGAAGCTGGTGGAAAGCGTGGGCGGCAAGGTGGTGGGGGAGACGGTGCCCTTTTTCGGGGGGACCATCACGCCCATGACCCTGGCCCGGGAGGACTATCGGCGGACGGTGGGATAGAGCGTCTATTCAGGCGTTTAAGCCCCCGATTAAGCATGGGGTTTCAGGTGATCCAAGATCCAAAATGTGACTGGCCTGAACACAACGAAAAAAGCATATCCGAGCGCACCGCCGATCACATTCGTGATCAAATCCGTAATATCCGAGGCCCTGAGACCATCAATGAGCGGCTGCAACAGTTCAATGCCCAAACTCATCAAAAAACAGAAAAATACCGTTCTGCCCAGCTTGGCAGTTCTCCTTTGCGTCAATGGAAACAGAAAACCAAAAGGCATCGTCATAATAACGTTCAGCACGATCTGCCTTATAAAGTCTCCTCTTCCCTCTAAAACATCTATAAAGGGCACCATATTCATAGGGGTGTAGGGATGATTTAGAATATAGGGGAGCTTTACAAGGATCGGCATCAAGGTGAAATAGAGCACAAAAGAAAGATAGATATACATCAGTGTATTGACAAGCAGGATATCCCTGCCTTTGTATTTCCACTTCCTGAAGAAGACAAAGACGTATAAAAAGGCCAGCGCTACAAAGTCTATCAAGCATTTCATAACGATCCTTCTTTCAAAGCCTGATTTTCTGCGTGTATCCTAACTGTTATTTTAGATGTTCAGCTTACGTGGCTCTCCGGACTGGGACAAGGAAAATACATCAAGAAGCTCCCTTGCCGCATCATCAGCGGCAGGGGAGCTTCTTTTTTGCTTACAGCTCGCAGAAAAACTCCAGCTCTTCCCCGGCAGGACCCCGGCAGAAGGCTACCCGGGCGGGGTGATCTTCCCCTAGCTTCACATCGGTGGGAGCCATGATGAGGGAAAAGCCTGCTCCGGTCACCCTGGCCACATCGCCGTCCACATCGTCGGTACGGAAAGCGATGTGGGCGAAGGGGCCGGGTTGGGCACTGGAGACGCCGTTGGCGCTCAGCTCCAGAATGGTGTTGCCCAGATCCAGCATGGCCATCTGCTTCTCTCCCTGTCCCCAGGTCCGAAGCAGAGGAAAGCCCAAAAGGTCACGGTAGAACGTGATGGCGGCCTGAAGGGCCTCTTGGCTGGCCACTTTCAATGAGACATGATGCAGTCCCTTTAGCATAGGATCCTTCCTTTCTAAGATGCGGTATCACGCCTTGGGCTTGCCGATGTCAAACCTTCGGCTTGCCAATAAAGTTCACCAGCTTGCCGGGGACATGGATGACCTTCACAATATCCAGCGGGGCCAGAAACTTGGCCACGGTGGGGATCTCCTTGGCGGCGGCCTCAATGACCTCATTGCCGCTGCCCGCGGGGACCTCCACGGTGCCCCGGAGTTTGCCGGAGACCTGGACGGCGATGGTGACGGTGGAGGCTACCGTCTTGCTCTCGTCATAAACGGGCCAGGACTGCTGGCAGGCCATGCCCTCCCCGGCGAAGCCCAGGTTTTCCCAAAGCTCCTCGGCAATGTGGGGAGCGAAGGGGGAGAGGAGGGTGATGAGGGTTTTCATGTCCCCCTTGGTGCAGCCGTTCTTCTGGAAGTCGCCCACCAAGGTCATCATGGCGGCGATGGCGGTGTTGAACTTCATGTTCTCAATGTCATCGGCTACCTTCTTGATGCACTTGTGGATGCCCGCTTCGTTCTCCTTGGTGTACTCCAGGCTGTCCGAACAGCTTTCCGAGAGGTTCCACACCTTGTCCAGGAACCGCTTGCAGCCCTTGACGGCGTTGTCCGACCAGGTGGCGGCCTGCTCAAAGTCGCCGATGAACATGATATAGAGCCGCAGGGTGTCGGCACCGTAGGCCTGGATGATATCGTCCGGGTTTACCACGTTGCCCCGGCTCTTGCTCATCTTCTCGCCGCCCTCGCCCAGGATCATGCCGTGGCTGGTCCGCTTGGCGTAAGGCTCCTTGGTGGGCACCACCCCGATGTCGTAGAGGAAGCGGTGCCAGAACCGGGAGTAGAGAAGGTGGAGGGTGGTATGCTCCATGCCGCCGTTGTACCAGTCCACCGGGGACCAGTACTGAAGGGCCTCCTTGGAGGCGAGGGCATCGGGGTTATGGGGGTCCATATAGCGAAGGAAGTACCAGGAAGAGCCTGCCCACTGGGGCATGGTGTCCGTCTCCCGCTTGGCGGGCGCACCGCAGCAAGGGCAGGTGGTGTTGACCCAGTCGGTCATCTTGGCGATGGGGCTCTCTCCGTCGTCGGTGGGCTCGTAGTTCTCCACCTCGGGAAGGGTGAGGGGAAGCTGGTCCTCGGGCACGGGGACCCAGCCGCATTTGTCGCACCAGACCATGGGGATGGGTTCGCCCCAGTAGCGCTGGCGGGAGAACACCCAGTCCCGGAGCTTGTAGTTGACCTTCGCCTCGCCAATGCCCTTCTCCTCCAGCCACTTGGTGATGATCGGGATGGCGTCCTTTACGGTAAGGCCGTTGAGGAACTCGGAGTTGCAGAGAATGCCGGTCTCGTCCTTGGCGGTGAAAGCGGCCTTCTGCACGTCCTCGCCGCCGGACACCACCTCAATGATCTCACAGCCGAACTTCTTGGCAAACTCCCAGTCTCTATCGTCGTGGGCGGGCACCGCCATGATGGCTCCGGTGCCGTAGGTGGAGAGCACATAGTCGGAGATGAAGATGGGGATCTCCTTGCCGTTCACCGGGTTGACGCCTCTCACCCCGTCCAGTTCCACGCCGGTCTTATCCTTGTTGAGCTCGGTGCGCTCCATGTCGGACTTGGAGGCGGCCAGCTTCTGGTAGGCGGTGATCTCCTCCGCATTCTTTAGCTTGCCGCTCTCCAGCCAGCCCTTCACCAGGGCATGTTCGGGGGAGAGGACCATATAGGTGGCGCCGAAGAGGGTATCGGGCCGGGTGGTGAAGACCACGATGTCGTCCCCGGTGGTGGATTTGAAGGTGACCTCAGCGCCGGTGGAGCGGCCGATCCAGTTGCGCTGCTGGGTCTTGACCCGCTCAATGAAGTCCACCTCGTCCAAACCGTCCAACAGTTTCTGGGCGTACTCGGTGATCTTCAACATCCACTGGCTCTTCTCCTTCCGGATGACGGGGGAGCCGCAGCGCTCGCAGACGCCCTCCACCACCTCCTCGTTGGCCAGCACGCACTTACAGGAGGTGCACCAGTTCACCGGCATGGTGGTCTTGTAGGCAAGGCCGTGCTTCCAGAGCTGGAGGAAGATCCACTGGGTCCACTTATAGTAGGTGGGGTCAGTCGTATCGACGACACGGTCCCAGTCGAAGGAGTAGCCGATCTTCTTAAGCTGCTCGGTGAAGTGGGCAATGTTCTGGCGGGTGACGATGGCAGGGTGGATGTGGTTTTTGATGGCGTAGTTCTCCGTGGGTAGGCCGAAGGCATCAAAGCCCATGGGGAAGAGGACGTTATAGCCGTCCATCCGCTTTTTCCGGGCCACAATATCCATGGCGGTGTAGGGCCGGGGATGGCCCACGTGGAGCCCCTGGCCCGAGGGGTAGGGGAACTCAATGAGGCCGTAGAACTTGGGCTTCTCGCTCTGGTCCAGGGCGGCGTAGACCTTGGATTCCTCCCAGCGCTTTTGCCATTTGGGTTCAATGGAGCCGAAATCGTATTTCATATTCTCACGCTTTCCTTGGTAATATAGGGAATGTGGCTTTGGGCGCAAAATAGCCGCATACAAAGCTGTATGCGGCTATTATAAAGGAAAAAGGAAGGAATTGCAAGGGGAAAGGGAGATTTAGGGAAGCTCGGCCAGCCAGTGGCCCTCCCCACAGGAATCCTCTGTCAGGGGGATGTACCATTTGCCCAGGGCGAGTCCTGTCGCAAGAGCGGTGTCCTCCAAAAGCTCCAGTGGTTGGTGGTGCAGCGGTCACTGACAGAGGTGCTGTCCTTGTCTCCGGCCACCCAGGCGCGGCTGGAAAGGTAGGTGGTGGAGAAACGCTTTCTCCACCACCTCCTTTCACTTCATACACGTTTCAGGTGGGGAAAAGGTTACACAGAAGAAGGTAAAATGTCAAATCGGAGGAAAAGAAGGGGGAAATCTTAAATAATTAGTTAGGAATCTTAAGCATTTCTTTATATACATGGCGGTCGATCTCTGATATACTGTAACAGACGAATCAAAAGGGGGAAGAACATGAAGGACCAAACCGATGTTCGTACCATTTACATACTGCTCACCCGGTCGGAGACCTATTTCTCCCGGCTTATCCATCTTGCCACCAAGGCGGACTATACCCACTCCTCCATCGGCTTTGAGGGTCCCGCCGGACCCTTCTACAGCTTTGCCCGGAAGAATCCCCAGATGATGCTGCCCGCCGGCCTCATCCAGGAGCGGGCGGGGAGAGGCTTCTTCGGCCTCCATCCCCATATCCCCTGCCGGCTTTATGAGCTGAAGGTGTCGGAGAGTACATATCAGGACATTTGCCGCCGGGTGGAGGAGATGTACGCCGATAAAGAGCGCTACCACTACAACCTTTTGGGAACGGTGGCCGCCTTTTTCCGGTTTGGCCGCCTGAAGCGGCGGCATCACTACTTCTGCTCCCAGTTTGTGGCGGAAATGCTCATCGAAAGCGGAGCGGCGGAGCTTCCCAACCCCTCGGCCTTGTCAAGGCCGGAGGACTTCCGCCATGTGGCGGAAGTCCAACAGATCTTTCAGGGCAAGGTAGGGGCCCTGGCAAATTGGGCGGCATGACATAACACGAAAAAATATCAGGCTTTCGGGCCTGATATTTTTCTCTTTTCAAGTACACATATATGTGTTATAATGAACCGAACAAGGACATTATCGACAGGAAGAGAGGAACCTCTATGAGCGAACAGACGAAGGATCCCTCCATTCTTTTGATGGCGGAGACCGGTGCGGATATTCCCCCTGCGCTTGCGGAGCGCTACAACATCCAAATCGTCCCCATGCACGTCACCTTCGGTGACGAAACAAGGGACGACGGAGATTTCCCTTCTGAGGAGATCTGTGCGTTTTATGACCGGACGGGGATACTGCCCAAGACCAGCGGCAGCACGCCGGAGGACTTTACCAAGGCCTTTGACGCCCTCCACGCCAAGTGGCCCGACGCCCAGATCCTGTATTTGGCCTACTCCTCCGTCACCACCTGCTCCTACCAGAGTGCCCAAATCGCCGCCGAGGGCCGGGATTATGTGGTGAGCTTGGACACCAAGATGGTCTGCGCCGGCCAGTGCGCCATCGTGGTCAGCATGGCCCGGCTTTTGGAGGAGAATCCCGGCTGGACCATCAAAGAGGCTGCCGAGGCGGCCAAACCCCTCATTGAGAAGGCCCGCATGTGCTTTATCCCGGACGATTTGGAGTACCTCCGGGCCGGCGGCCGGGTGAGCAATGCCGTGGCCTTGGTGGGCCGGGTGCTGGGGCTTCATCCGCTCATTGAGATTCAGGACGGCAATCTGGTGGCCACCAAAAAGCTCCGGGGCAAGCTCATCAAGCTGGCTCCCCAGCTTGTGAAGGACTATGCCGCCGAGCATAACCTGGACAAAAAGGAGCTGTGGCTCATCTGGACCCCCGGCTTTCCCGATGAGGTCCGCTCCGCCGTCAACGAAGCGGCGAATGAGTACGGTTTCGAGGACGTCATCTGGGTCAAGAGCGGCGGCGTCATCACCACCCACTCGGGCCCCAGCGCCTTCGGCGTGGTGGGCTTTGCGGGGTAAAGAAGGAAGAGAAAAGCGCCGGGCATTTTGCCCGGCGCTTTCTTGTCACAGAATTCCTTCCAGAATGGGGACCAATAGTTCCAGCCCGTCGGCGTCGGCCTGGGTGAACCGCCCTGTGGTGGGGCTGTCGATGTCCAGCACCGCAGCGACCTGCCCATCCTTGCGGAGGGGGATCACCACCTCCGCGTTGGAGGCGCTGTCGCAGGCAATGTGGCCGGGAAAATCGTGGACATTCGGAACCAGCATGACCCTATTTTGGGCCACGGCCCCGCCGCAGACGCCTTTGCCCACCTCGATCTCAATGCAGGCGGGCTTGCCCTGAAAGGGGCCCAGCACCAGCCGCCCCTTCTCCATCAGGTAAAAGCCTACCCAGTTGATGTCCCGCAGGGCCATCCATAGAAGGGCGGAGGCGTTGGCCAGATTGGCCGTCCGGTGGGGCACCCCGCCGGTGAGGGCGCGAAGCTGAGATGCCAGCATGGGGTAGAGCCGTTCCGGCTCAACGGGAAAGGAGAGGGAGACCTCCTCCATAAAAATCATCCTTCCTGTCGATTGGTTGGCTCCATTATATACCGGCAGTCTCTTTTTGTCAGCCCAAATCTTCAAAGAATCTTAAAGGATTTGTAAAGCAGCCTCAAAAAACCTCTGGTAAGATGTGGCTTGCAAAGGAGGCTTTGAAATGGAATATGTGTTGACGACAAAGGACCTGTGCAAGCGCTACAAGGACTTTGAGGCTCTCCGGGGCCTCACCATGTCGGTGCCCAAGGGCGCTATCTACGGCCTTGTGGGCCGGAACGGAGCGGGCAAGACCACCCTCATCCGCCTGATCTGCGGCCTGCAAAGCCCCACATCGGGCACTTTCGCCCTCTGGGACATCCCCGGGGACAGCGGGGAGATCGCCGCCGCCCGCCGGCGGATGGGGGCGGTGGTGGAGACCCCCTCCATCTACCAGGACCTGACGGCGGAAGAGAATCTGCGCCAGCAGTACATGGTCCTGGGCCGCAGGGATTTTGAAACCATTTCCGCTCTTTTGGAGCTGGTGGACCTTGCGGGCACAGGCAGAAAAAAGGTCAAAAATTTCTCCCTGGGCATGAAGCAGCGGCTTGGCATCGCCGTGGCATTGGCGGGGGATCCCGACTTTCTGGTGCTGGACGAGCCGGTGAACGGCCTGGACCCCCAGGGCATCATCGAGATGCGTCGGCTCATCCTGAAGCTGAATCGGGAAAAAGGCATTACGGTGCTGATCTCCAGCCACATTCTGGACGAGCTTTCCCGCCTTGCCACCCACTACGGCTTTGTGGACAAGGGGAAAATGGTGCGGGAGATCACCGCCGGGGAGCTTCCGGCCCAGGAGCATCTGGAGGACTATTTTATGGACCTGGTTGGAGGTGGACAGCATGACTGAGCTGTTTCGGGCCGATTTTGTGCGGCTGTGGAAAAACAAGGTATTCTGGGGCTGTATGGCCCTTATGGCAGCCGTCGAAGCTGTCGTGGTCCTCAACGGCTGCCGCCAGGCAAGGCTTTTGGCGGCGGAGGGCTATCTCCGCAGCCTGGACGACTACTATTTCGGCACTTCCGTCCTGCTGGGCCTTCTTCTCGCTCTGACCCTGGGACTGTTCCTGGGCACCGAATACAGCGACGGCACCCTTCGGAATAAGCTCGTCGTGGGCCATACCCGCCGGGAGGTGTACCTTTCCAGCCTGCTGACCGGTTTTGGGGCGGCCCTTCTGCTCACCCTGGCCCTCTTCCTGGCAGGGCTGGTGGGGATCCCAACCCTGGGCCTTTGGAAGATGGGCCTCCGGGGGGCATTGCTGCACGTTCTGGTGATCCTGTGCGCCGCCATGGCCCTCTGCGCCCTCTATACCCTGGTGGGTATGCTCAGCGGGAAAAAGTCCACCACGGCGGTGACTGTCATCCTGCTGTTCCTGGGGCTTTTCCTGCTGTCCAGCTGGATATACTCCCGGCTCAATGAGCCGCCCATGAACAGCGGCATCATTATCACCGCCGCCGGCATGGAGATGGCCCCGGAGACCCCCAATCCCAACTATGTGGGCGGCGCTCTGCGGCAGGTGTTTGAGGCACTCATGGAATTTCTGCCCACGGGCCACATCATGCTCATCCTAAACGGCGCCCTGACCCGGCCTCTGCTCAACGCCGCCGCCTCCCTGGTGCTGACGGTGCTTACCACGGTTCTTGGAATTGTCCTCTTTCAGAGAAAGGACCTGAAATGACCACGTCATAAGTGCGAATAAAAGGCCCCAAACCGGACTTTTCCGGTTCGGGGCCTTTTTGTTGTATCCGGAGATGCAAACATAACAGTTTTGTTACAAATTTTCACTGGATGTACGAAAACGTACAACACCCGAGGGCGTTTTCACTACCATTAAAAGGGCTTTTTCAAATGTCAGCCACCCAACTGGCTGATGCCCTTCTCCATCCGCCGGAGGCTCTCTTCCTTCCCAAGAATAAGGCACAGCTCCACCGCCCCGCCGGGGGTGACGGCCTTGCCCGAAAGGGCAGTGCGCACCGGCCACATGATGCGCCCATTCTTCAGCTCCAGCTTCTCCGCAAGGCCCACCAGCGCGTCATGGATGCCGTCGTAGGTCCACTGGGTCAAGCCCTCCAAAACAGGAAGCGTTGCCTTGAGGGCCTCCAGCGAGTTCTGTTCGTCGGTTTTCATCTTCTTGTGGCAGTAGAGCTCGTTGGAGTACTGAGGCAGTTCATCGAAGAAATCCACCTGAGGGGCAATGTCCAGCAGGGTATCGCACCGGCCTTGGACCAAAGGAGCGATGAGGGTAAGGCCGATGCCCGGGGTCTTGACGGCCTCCTTCAGGTAGGGCTCCGCCAAAGCGTAGAAGGCCTGGGGCTCCATCTCCCGCAGGTAGTGGGCGTTGAAGTAGTTGAGCTTCTCCTTGTCGAAGATGGCGGGAGATTTGGAAACGCCGGAAAGCTCAAAGATCTCCGCCAGCTCGTCAAGGGTGAAGAACTCCCGCTCCGCGTTTTCTCCCTTGGGGGCCCAGCCCAAAAGCGTTACATAGTTGAGGATGGCCGGGGTGATGTACCCCTGGGCCTTCAGGTCCTCGTAGGAGGGGTCCCCGTGGCGCTTGCTCATCTTGTTGTGCTGGTCCCGCATGACGGGGGAGCAGTGGACGTAGGTGGGCACCTCCCAGCCGAAGGCTTCGTAAAGAAGGTTATACTTGGGGGCGGAGGAGAGGTACTCGCTGCCCCGGACCACGTGGGTGATGCCCATGAGGTGGTCGTCGATGACGTTGGCGAAGTTGTAGGTGGGCAGCCCGTCCCGTTTCAGAAGCACCTGGTCGTCCAGGGTGTCATTGTCCACGGTGATGTCCCCAAAGATGGCGTCGTGGAAGGTGGTCTGGCCGCTCTCCGGGATGCGCTGGCGGATGACGTAAGGCTCCCCGGCCTCCACCCGGGCCTTGGCCTCGGCCAAAGAGAGGTTCCGGCAAGGGTCCTCCGCCCGGTCAAACTCGCCCGAGTCCTCGGCGGACTCCGCCTTCTCGCAGAAGCAGTAGTAGGCGTGGCCCTTCTCCACCAGCAGGTGGGCATACTTGCCGTAGGTGTCCCGGCGCTCCGTCTGGATATAGGGCCCTACCGGGCCGCCGATATCCGGGCCCTCGTCCCAGGTGAGGCCGCACTCCTTCAGGGTGTTGTAGATGACGTCGGTGGCGCCCTCCACCAGCCGGCCCTGGTCGGTGTCCTCAATGCGCAGGATGAAGGTTCCCTCCTGGTGCCGGGCGATGAGCCAGGTATAGAGGGCGGTGCGGAGATTGCCCACGTGCATGTACCCCGTGGGGGAGGGAGCGAACCGGGTCCGGACCTTGCCGTGGGGGATGCGGGCTTCCATATCGTTGAACCATGTCATATCCATGTGTGATTCCTCCAAACAAATTGGCTTTCATTTGTTAAGCAGTTCTATTTTATAGGCAAGGGAAGAACTTGTCAAGCGGGGAAGAATGTGGTATACTGTTTTAACATGGATTTTTGTATCCATGCCAGTTGAAAATGTAAGAAAGGAGCGCTTAGGAACATGGAAAACGCAAAAAAGGTCATGCTCTCGGGCATTCAGCCCAGCGGCGAACTGCACATCGGAAATTATTTGGGGCCCCTCCGTCACTGGCCGGCCATGCTGGACGAGTACGACTGTTATGTCTTCCTGGCGGACCTTCATACCATCACGGTACGGCAGGACCCTGCTGAGCTTCGCCAGCGGGTCATGAAGCTGTTGGCCAACTATATCGCCTGCGGCCTGGACCCGGAGAAATGCACCCTCTTTATCCAGTCCCACGTCCCCGCCCACTCTCAGCTTGCCTGGGTGCTGAACTGCTACACCATGTTCGGGGAGCTTTCCCGCATGACCCAGTTCAAGGATAAGTCCGCCCGGAACGCCGATAATATCAACGCGGGCCTTTTCACCTATCCGGTGCTCATGGCGGCGGATATTCTCATCTACCAGCCCGATGTGGTCCCCGTGGGGGAGGACCAGCGCCAGCACGTGGAGATCTGCCGGGACATTGCCCAGCGGTTCAACGGTATCTACGGCGACGTGTTCAAGATTCCCGAACCTGTCATCCAGAAGGTGGGGGCCCGGATCATGAGCCTTTCCACCCCGGAGAAGAAGATGAGTAAATCCCAGCCCGAGGGCTGTGTGTACCTTATGGATAAGCCCGAAGACATCCTGCGCAAGTTTAAGCGGGCTATCACCGACTCGGACACCGAGCGCTGCGTCCGCTACGCCCCCGAGGAGAAGCCCGGGGTGGCAAACCTCATGCAGATCTATTCCTCCGTTACCGGCAAAAGCTACGCCGAGATCGAGCGGGAGTTTGACGGCAAGGGATACGGCGCCTTCAAGCCCGCCGTGGGCGAGGCGGTGGTGGAGTGCCTGCGCCCTATCCGGGAGGAGACCGAGCGGCTTTTAAAGGATAAGGCCTACCTGGAGTCCGTCTACCGTACCGGGGCCGAGAAGGCTGCCTATGTGGCAAATAAGACCCTCCGCAAGGTCTACAAAAAAGTGGGCTTTATCCAGCCCTGAGTGGAACTTTTTTCCCTTCCTTCCGTCTAATTCGGTAGGGGCCGGACACTGGCCGGCTCAACACAGAAAGAACTCCGGCAATGCCGGTACGAAGGAGATCATCTCATGCCGATATCAATAGAACTCATCGGGCAGGTGGCGGGCGCGCTGGGCGTTGCGTTTCTCATTGCCTTTATGCTGACGCCGGTGGTGAAGAACCTGGCGGTGAAGATGGGGGCGGTGGACGTGCCCAAGGACAACCGCCGGATGCACAAGCGGCCCATGCCCCTCATGGGAGGCCTTGCCATTTTCCTGGGCTTTCTTCTCTCCACCCTCATCTTCGTGCCCCTCAACGAGCAATACCGGGGTATGCTGCTGGGGGCGGTGGTCATTCTGGTGCTGGGGGTTTTTGATGATATCTACGCCTTGGGGGCCAAATTTAAGCTGGTGGTCCAGATCATTGCCGCCCTCATTGCCGTCATGACGGACAACGTGATTGAGGCTTTGTCCAACCCCAATATTTTCTCCTCCGACCCATACTGGATCCTGGGCTGGCTCTCCGTCCCGGTGACGGTGGTGTGGATCGTGGGCATGACAAACGCCGTCAACCTCATCGACGGCCTGGACGGCCTGGCCTGCGGCGTTACCTCCATCAGCGCCCTCACCCTTTTAGTGGTGGCCCTTCTCATGGGGGAGCCCGCCGTGGCCCTCCTGGTGGCCGCCCTGGCGGGGGGGTGTCTGGGCTTTTTGCCCTACAACATGAACCCGGCCAAGATCTTTATGGGGGACACGGGCTCCACCTTCCTGGGCTACGTCCTGGCGGTCATCTCCATCCAGGGCCTTTTCAAGATGTACGCCCTTATCTCCTTTGTGGTGCCTTTCCTTATCTTCGGCCTTCCCATCTTTGACACCTGCTTCGCCTTCACCCGCCGCATCGCCCACGGCCAGAGCCCCATGCACGCTGACCGGAGCCATGTTCACCACCGGCTTATCGACATGGGCTTTTCCCAGAAGCAGGCGGTGGCCGTCCTCTATGTCATCACTGCCATTTTGGGCCTCTCCGCCGTGGTCCTCACCACCTCGGGGGCCATGAAAGCCATGCTGCTCCTCTTTGCCTTCTGCGCCGCCGGCGCCGTGGCCCTGAGCCTCTTCCAGAGCGCCCACCACACGGCCAAGGAGGAGCCTAAGGAGCGGGAAGAGAAGGAGGGACTGAAATGAAGCAGCTTCGCGTTATGAGTATCTTCGGCACCCGGCCCGAGGCTATCAAGATGGCCCCCCTGGTGAAGGAGTTGGAGCGGCGGGAGGGCCTGGAAAGCCTCTGCTGTGTCACCGCCCAGCACCGGGAGATGCTGGACAGCGTGCTGGACATTTTTAACATCAAGCCCGACTTTGACCTCAACATCATGGAACCGGGCCAGACCCTCTCTACCATCACCACCAAGTGCCTGCTGGGGCTGGAAAAGGTGTTCGGGGAGGCAAAGCCCGACCTGGTGCTGGTCCACGGGGACACCTCCACCGCCTTCTCCGCCGCCCTGGCGGCCTTCTACGGCCAGATCAAGGTGGGGCATGTGGAGGCGGGATTGCGCACCTACGACAAGTATTCTCCCTTTCCCGAGGAGATGAACCGGACCCTGGTGGGGGACCTTGCCGACCTTCATTTCAGCCCCACCGCTGCCAACCGGGATAACCTCCGGCGGGAGGGCATTACCAAAAACGTCTTTCTCACGGGCAATACGGTTATCGACGCCATGGCCACCACCGTCCGAGCCGATTTTCAATTTGGGACCGATGTTCTGAACCATCTGGACTATGAGAATAAGACTATCATCGCCGTCACCTGCCACCGGCGGGAGAACTACGGTGTGCCCATGAAGAACATCATGACCGCCCTCCGCCGCCTGGTGGAGACCTATCCCCAGGTGGAGCTTGTCTACCCCGTCCATCTCTCCCCGATGGTCCGGGAAGCGGCGGGGAAGTACCTGGAGGGCCATGACCGCATCCACCTCATCGACCCGGTGGACGTGGAGGAGATGCACAACCTGATGGCCCGGTGCAAGTTCGTCATGACCGACTCCGGGGGACTTCAGGAGGAGGCCCCCGCCCTTGGCAAGCCGGTGCTTGTCCTCCGCCGGGAGACCGAGCGGCCCGAGGCCGTGGAGGCAGGGACCGTGAAGCTGGCGGGCACCGATGAGGAGACGATCTTCTCCCTGGGGTCCCAGCTCATCACCGACCCCACCGCCTACGACGCCATGGCCCACGCGGTGAACCCCTACGGCGACGGCCGGGCCTGTCGGCGCATCGCCGACGCCATCGAGCACTTTTTCGGCCTTCGGGCGGAGCCCCCGGCAGAGTTTGGGGTATAAACAAAAAATTTTCTCAGCGTCAACACTTGTATATGCTGAAAGGTTATGGGACAGGGGGGTGAAAAGGTGGAACGCCGCAACCGGAATATCCTGATCGTTCTCATCGGCGTGGTCATCATCATCGCCGTCGTTTCCAGCTTCGGCCTGCCCCTCTTCGCAAGCCCTACTCCCACCATCACCCTGCCCACCGCCCAGCCCACCGCTACTGTCCCTCCGGAGGGAGCGGACCAGGGGGAGGGCACCCGGGTGGAGGTGACCCCCTCCACCGTTCAGAGCGTCATCGCCGCCCTGAGCCGATTGGAGAGCTACTCCCGCACCGTTACAACAACTTTGGAGGATTCCTCCGCCACTGCCCAGGTTTGGGTGGACGGGGCCTGGACCCGGGCGGATATGACTCTGCCCACCGGTCTTGTGGTCCACACCATCGTGGGGGAGGGAACCCTCTGGCGCTGGTATGGGGAGGACCAAACGCTGGTCTCCTGGAGCGCTGACAGCGCCTCGGTGGATGTGGAGGGACAGCGGATCCCCACCTATGAAGATGTGCTGGCCCTGGATACGGACACCATCACCGCCGCCGGGTACGAGGAGAAAAACGGCTTTGCCTGCGTCTATGTGGAGGTGTCCGTTCCGGCGCTTTCCCAGGTGGAGCGGTATTGGGTCTCGGCGGACAACGGCCTTCTGGTGGCCTCTGAGACCGAGACAGGCGGCACGGTAGTCTACTCCATGACCGCCGAGGTGCCCGAGGTCCCTGTGCCTGCCTCCGCTTCCTTTACCTTGCCTGACGGTACGGTACTTCATCAGGTAGGAGAATAAAAACCGGGCGGCCTCTGCCGCCCGGTTCCTATAGAATAAGCATCAAACCCAATGTGATGAGAAGCTCCAGATTGTCCTCCCGGTCGTCCAGAAAGAGGAAGAGAAGGATCAGCAGGAGCAGCACGTCCCCCGTGTCTAGATCCTCCAGCTTCAAAGCCTTCAAAAGACCGCCCAGCCCTTTCTTTTCAGCCGGAGGTTCCTTTTGCGGCGGTGGGGAGGGTGGAGGTGCCGTCCGCTCCGTCCAGCTTTGGGATAGGTAAGGGTTATACATGGCCGTCCCCCTCCTCTTTCAGAAGCTGGATAGCCACCCGCACCACCCGGCTCAGCCGGGCGATTTTCTCCGCTTTCTCCATCTTCTCCAGCCGCTCCGCCTTCAAAAAGGGCTTCAGAGAGGCAAGCAGGGCCGCCTTCTCATTGTCCTGGGCGGAGTATTCCGAGTAGACCCGCAGGGCGATCTGAATCAGCCGGGGGTCAATGTCGGGCAGCCCGCCGCCTCCCAGCATACCCAGAAGGGCAGAGAGGTCAGGCCCGTCATTGACCACCGTGCCCTCCTGGCTTTGGGTGGGTTCTTCCTCCACCGGTACGAACTCCACGTCCTGGGCCTCGGGCTCCTGGGGCTGGGAAGGGGGCGGAGAGGACTCTCCGCCCCCGCCCGTCAGGGCCTTGGCAATGGCGGCGATCTGCCCCATGGCCTGGGGGTCCCCTAAAATGGCCTGGAGTTGCTCTTGTAGATCCGCCATACCAACACCCCCTCAACAAATCATTTCTGGGTCTTCTTTTTCAGCCCCTCCACCGCTTGGGAGCCTTCCTGGGTGTTCATCACCTGATTGAGAAGCCCCATAAGAGCCTCGGGCTTGCCGGTGGCCGCCGCCTTGGCCGCCGCCTGGAGTCCGTCTCCGGCGCTCTGGTTTAAGAGGCTCATGAGCTTCTGGGTCTCCGGGGAGGAGAGGAGAGCCTTGAGTCCTGCGGGGTCGCCCAGAAGTTGGGCGGCCTGGGGGTCCTTTTTCAATGCTTCCAGGGTGGGATCGCTCTTGCCCATAGAAAGTTCCTCCTTGTACCTTATTTGGCTTCTCTTCATTATATGAATACAAACAGGAAAGGTGACAACGTTATGAAATGGTTGGTTTTTTCCGACTCCCACGGCCGTTGGGAGTATATGAAACAGGCGGTGGAGCTGGAAAAGCCCGACCGGGTCCTCCACCTGGGGGATGTGACCCGGGACGCCCAGCGGCTTCTGAAGGAGTGCCCCGGCCTTCTGCTGGAGCAGGTCAGGGGTAACTGCGACGGCTTCATCGACGAGTATCCCGATGAGAAGGAGCTTTTCTTCGGCACCAAGCGGGTCTGGATGCTTCACGGCCACACCTACCGGGTGAAGCTGGGCATCGGCATGGCGGTGGCGGAGGCCCGGAGCCGGGGGGCGGACGCGGTCCTCTTCGGCCATACCCATGAGTCCCTCTGCTTTCTGGAGGGCAGTCTTTGGGTCATGAACCCCGGCGCCATCGGCGGTCCCGCCGCCCAGCGCACCTACGGCGTTATGGAGGAGCGGAACGGGGAGCTCTACTGCCGTATAGCGGTGTTGCCCAAAGACTGAGTCAGGACAGGGAGGAGTCGGCTGACATGAAGGAGAAAGAGATGCGTCGCCCCCCTTACCGCATTGCGGAGTTTGCCAAGATGGTAGGTATTGATCCCTCCACCGTGCGCTACTATGAAAAGCAGGGCCTGCGGGGGAAGGAGCGGGCTGAGAACGGCTACCGGATCTTTGATGAGCAGGATGCTTTTCAAATGAATACCTTCCGTTCTATCAATGCCCGGGGCTATTCCATCAGCGAGGCTTTGAAACGAATGGAGCCTACGGATCCCGTTACCATAGTTCGGGAGCTGGAGGAGAAGAGTGCCGCCATGGAGCGGGAGCGGTTGCTGTTGGAGGGCCGCCGTCAGTGGACGGAAGAGACATTGTTTCTAATGAGAAAGGTGGCGGCGGGGGAGCCGTTGTTCTGGCGGACGGAGTTGGAGGATTTCTACTATCTTCCGGCGTCCCGGCGGGGCGACTTTTCCATCACGCAGAAAAACGGACAGGTACGCAGCGATTGGGAGGAGTGGCTGGGCTATACCCGTTTTGTGGCCCTGGGGGACAGTGCGGCCCTATGCCGGAGCGAACATTCTCTTATCGGCCTGGGAGAGGCGGTCAAGGTTTGCGATTTTGAGCGTTTGGGCTATCTTGGTGATGATACGGTGCGCCGTATCCCCATGGGAGACTGCTTGTGCTTCAGCGGTAAAAAACTGCCGCGGAACGGTGGGGCGGCCGGCTATGACGAGGTTCGGGAATACCTGGACCGGCACGATTTGGAGCCCTGGGGAGAGTATTTGGAGTTCTTCTTTATGCTGTATACCGGCGAGGATGTGGTGGAAGATGGGATCATCGCAATGCCGGTACAAAAAAGAGAGTGAATTATTTGACAAAAGATGCTTGACCTTCGACCAGGTTTAAGGAATATACTTCTTTTCGTAACCTGTGGGCTGATGCCCATGGAATATGAAAAGGAGGACAGACATGAAGAAAAGAGTACTTTGTTTCCTGCTGGGCGCGGCCATGGTGCTGGGCATGGCAGGCTGCGGCCAGAAGCCGCAGGAACCCACCCCCACCGCAGGTATCCAGGATGGTACCTATACCGGTGTGGGTACCGGTAAGGGTGGTGAAATGAAGGTAGAGGTCACCATCTCCGGCGGCGCCATTACCGCTGTCAATGTGACCGAGCACCAGGAGACCGAAGGGATCTGTGAACCTGCCATCGAGCGCATCCCCAAGACCATTGTAGACAACCAGTCTGTGCTGGTGGATGCCATTGCCGGGGCCACCATCACCAGTGATGCCATCCTTGATGCGGTCAAATCCTGCATCGAGCAGGCCGGCGGCAATGTGGCCGATTTTGAGAAGGAGATCGAGGCTGCCGGCGGCAAGACTGTGGAGTACGAGACTGACATCGTCATCGTGGGTGCTGGAGCTGCCGGACTGATGGCGGCCTACACCGCCAGCGAGGGCGGCGCCAAGGTCATCGTGATGGAGAAGGGAGCCAGTGCGCTCCAGTCCAACTTTGCTACCTGCGGCGGCCCTGCCGGTGCTGAGACCATCACTGCCAAGGAGGCAGGGGTCACCACCACCAACAAGGAGATCTTCGAGCATCTTTATGCTTTCGCCAACACCACCGTGGACGCCAAGCTGCTGTGGGAGAGTTGGAGCCGTGCTGGTGTGGCTATTGATAACATGATCGGCCTGGGGATCCCCTTCTCTCTGAACGAGGATGTTTACGGCGTGGGTTTTCGGGCCCGCCACTCCTTTGAGGCCGGTGGTGCCGACCGCATTGGACCCATCACCTCCGCTGTGGAGGCCAATGGCGGTCAGTTCCTTTATGAGACCCCCGGTGAGCACATTATCATGGAGAATGGTAAGGCCGTGGGGGTTCAGGGAACCAACGCCAACGGCGATACCGTGATCGTTCGTGCCAAGGCTGTTATGACGTGCACCGGAGGTTTCCAGGGCAACAAGGAGATGTTGCAGGAGTATCTGGGGTATTCCAATGTGGTATCCCTGGGCAGCAACATGCCCACCGGCGATGGCATCAATATGGTGCTGGAGGCCGGAGGCATCCTGGACCGGAACTTCGGCGTCCTGGGCAATGAGGGCTCGGGCAATAACTCCAAGACTGCTGTCAATGTGGCCTTTTTCCCCGACTTCAACCAAAATTTGGCCTTCTGGATGTACGGTGGCCTTTATGTGGACCGTGACGGTGACCGTTTTATCAATGAGAAGCGGGTCGCTGATTTCCCTCTGGCTCTGGGTGGCGAAGCAGTCCTGCGTCAGGGCAAGGTCTACGCCGTGGTGGATGCGGCCTACTATGATGCCTGCTGCACGGAAGGCGTCTACAACTATATGGGTCAACCTGAGAACTGGAAGTCTGGCACTGAGCTCTGGGTGCCCGTAGTGAGCAAGGGTAAGGAGCAGCTTCAAAGCGCCATTGACGAGGGCTGGGCTTACACAGCCGATACCTTGGCCGAGTGCGCTGAGTATTTCGGTCTGGAGAACCTGGAGGCGACTGTGGCGGAGTACAATGAGATGTGCGCCAAGGGGGAGGATACCCTCTATGGCAAGGCGGCCAACTTCATGCTCCCCATCGGTGAAGGCCCCTACTACGTCTTTGAGTATGAGCCTGGTGCCTGGTCCACCTTCGGCGGCGTTAAGACCGATAGCTATCTGCGGGCGGTGGATACGTCCGGCGAGGCTATCCCTGGTCTGTACTGCGGCGGCTGCGAAGTCGGCAGCTATTACGCTGTGCCCTACTACGACGGTCCCGGTAGCTGCGTGGGAATTTCCGTGGGCAGCGGTATTTGGGCGGCTGAAAATATGCTGGAGTATATCGGCAAGTAAGAAGCGCCAAAATAGAGTAAGCAGAGCGGACAGCCATTGGGCTGTCCGCTCTGGGTATATATAGGGGGAATACAACTAAGGGTACAACTTACTTCCGCTCTGCCAAAAATTCCTCCACCTCGGCCCTTGTGGGGATGGAGGGCACCGCCCCCTGGCGGGAGACGGCAATGGCCGAAGCGGCGCTGGCCTCCTTAAGGCACTGGGGGATGTCCTTCTGAAGGCACAGCCCCGCCAGGAAGTAGCCGCAAAAGGTGTCACCGGCGGCGGTGGTGTCCACCGCCGTCACCTTGAAAATGGGGTGGGCGAAGGTTTCGCCGCCCTTCCGGCACACCACCCCGCTGCCCCCTAAGGTGAGGACCACCCAGGCGTTGGGGAACCTCTCCCCAATTGCGTTCAAAATGGTCTCAGGCTGAGTATCCAGGGGAAGTTCCGCCAGCAAGGCCCCCTCGATCTCGTTGACGATGAACAGGTCCACCAGCTCATAGGGCAAAGGCTCGGCGGGGAAGGGGGAGGGATTGAAGACGACGGTGAGGCCCTTCTCATGGGCGCGGCGAATAATCTCTGCCGTGCCGCTGGTCTCATTCTGGAGAAGGACCAGATCACCCACATCACCCAGGGCCAGCATTTTGTCAATATATGCTTCGTCCAGGCACTGGTTGGCGCCGCCATAGACAATGATGGCGTTCTGACCGGCGGAGTTGATCTGAATGACGGCATGGCCTGTCTCGGTTTCCGGTCGGAGCAGATGCCCGGCGTCTGCCCCGGACTGGGTAAGCGCATCCACCAGAAAACCTCCCTCAGGGCCAACGGCCCCGGCGTGGATGACCTGGGCCCCGGCCCGGGCGGCGGCAACCGACTGGTTTAGACCCTTGCCGCCGGCGTAAATGTGGAGGCCGCCGGCTGAGATGGTCTCCCCGGGTGCCACCATCTGGGCCACATCATAGACACGGTCAATGTTCATGGAGCCGAAATTGATGATCTTCATGGGGAGACCTCCTTCGGTTATTTGCTGTGGATGAATTTATCCAGCAGCCGGGCCACCTCCCGGACGTCAATGGGCTTGGATATATGGGCGTTCATGCCGCAGTCCAGGCACTTTTTCACATCCTCGGCGAAGGCGTCGGCAGTCATGGCGATGATGGGGATGTCCCTGTCCGGCCGGTCCAGGGCCCGGATCTCCTGGGTGGCTTCGTAGCCCGTCATCACCGGCATACGGATATCCATAAGGATGGCGTCGTAATAACCGGGCTGGGCAGCCTTGAACTTGTCTAGACAGATCTGGCCGTTCTCCGCCCAGTCCAGCTCCAGCTCCAGTTCGGCGGTAAGCAGCTCGTTGGCGATCTCCCAGTTCAGGTCGTTGTCCTCGGCCAACAGGATACGCTTGCCGGCCAGTGATTCGAAGCTGTCAGCGGCAACCTCGGCCGGCGTGCCGGTCTCCTCGCCCACAAAAGGCTTCAGGCCGTGATAGAGGGTGGATTTGAAAAGAGGCTTGGAGATGAAGCCGGTGATGCCGGCCTGGCGGGCTTCCTGCTCGATCTCACTCCAATCGTAGGCGGAAATGAGGAGGATGGGCACGTCCGCCCCCAACCGGGCGTGGATGCGGCGGGCGGTCTCAATGCCGTCAATGCCGGGCAGCTTCCAGTCCAGCAGGATGATGTGGTAGGGATCCCGGGCCTTGGCCCGGGTTTCGGCCATTTCCACGGCGCTTTCGCCGTCCAGGGTCCAGTCGGCTTTGACGCCGATAGACTGAAGAGAAGTGGCAGCACTCTCGCAGAGCTGCTGGTCGTCGTCCACCACCAGCATGTTCCAGTCAGGCAGGATCATGTCGGCTTCGGGAACATCCGCCTTCTCCAGGTCCAGGGTCACGTGGAACTCGCTCCCCTTGCCCAGCTCGCTGTTGACCTCGATGGTGCCGCCCATGGCGTCCACGATGTACTTGGTGATGGTCATGCCAAGGCCGGTGCCCTCAGTCTTGTGGACCCGGGTGGAGTCCTCCCGGGTGAAAGAGTCAAAGATCCGCTGCTGGAACTCCTTTGTCATGCCGATACCTGAGTCCTTCACCAGAATGTGGGCCCGGACATAGTTTTCTCCCTTGGGGGAATCCTCCTCATAGAGGGAGACAGTGATACTGCCGCCGTCTGGGGTGAACTTGATGGCGTTGGAGAGGAAGTTCAGCAGTACCTGGTTGAGCCGTACGCTGTCGCAGTATACGCTTTCGGTGGAAATATCGTGAATGAAGACATTGAACTGCTGGTTTTTGGTGTGGATCTGGGGTTGGACGATGCTGACGATGCTGTCCAGCACCTCCCGGAGGGAGATGAGCTCCATGCTGAGGGTCATCTTGCCGCTTTCGATCTTGCTCATATCCAGCACGTCGTTGATGAGACCCAGCAGGTGCTTGGAAGACAGTGTGATCTTTTTCAGGCAGTTCTGCACCTGCTGTTTGTCGTCTATGTTGGCTGTAGCGATGGCCGTCATGCCCACGATGGCGTTCATGGGGGTGCGGATGTCATGGCTCATGTTGGAGAGGAACTCGCTCTTGGCTTTGGTGGCGGCCTCCGCGTCCTCACGGGCCTTATCCAGCTCTTTCATCTGCTGCCTGGTAAGGTGGAAATAGACGGCAAAGAGCAGCAGCAGCGTTCCCAGAATGGCTCCGGCGCCCAGCAAGGCGCTGACCGACCATTGCCAGCTCAGGTTGCTGACGATGGCGTTCATGGTGTTGTAGGGCATAAAGGTGAGCAGATACCATTCAGAGTAATTCAGCCGGGTACAGTATAGGTGCCGCCGCTCGCCGCCCACCCGGAACTCGCTGGAATAGTCCTCGTTCCGGTCCATGGCCTCCTGGAGTTCGGCGAGATATTCCACTGGCGTTTTTCCGTCCACATCATCGTAGAGGGCCAGCGCCCGGTCAAAGTAGCTGTCCCGGTACGCGTCTGAGGTCTGGACCACGAAGGAGCCGTCCCGGCGGATGATGAAGGAATAGACATGGTCGCTGTTTTCATCCAGGGAAAGGGTCTCGTTGATGTAAGAAACGGGAAGGGCGGCCACCAGGGCCATGCAGGGATGGCCCTCTCCCAGCGTGCGGACGGTGGGGACCCCCAGCAGGATCACGCTGTTGCCCTCGGCGTCACTGCCGATGGCGGCCTTTTTCTCCCCGTTCTGCAGAGAGGTAAAAAAGGGCTCCGGGTCGGTGACGGAGAGAGGAGAGCCGTAGAGCATATCAAAGTTGCCGTCGGCGCTGTAAAAACCCAAATAGGAGAAACCCAGAGCCTTTGCAGAGGTGATCAGCCGTTGCTGGGCCGCGCCTTCATGAATATCCTCTGAGACAGCCGTTTTCACCAAGGCCTCCACCTCGTCCAGCTGAAGGGTGATGGTGGTGCTGAAGTGAAGGGAGATCTGCTGACTCATACTGGACATATAGAACCCGCCCACCTCGTTGATGGTCTGGGTGCTCTGGTTGCTCATGTGGAACGCAAGGAAGGAAAAAATGCAGGTGCAGACAAGGATGACCAGAGCCAGGCTTCCGCCCAGGAAGCGGGTAGTCTTGTTTTGAAAAACTTTCATGTTACCTCCAGCCTCTTTCTTTACGCTTCCAGACCGGCCTGATAGGCGCGGATGGCGTCTGCGGTCTGCCGGTAGTCAGCATCCACCTGCTCCTTAAGGGCGGGAGCCTCTGGATGAAAGCCGTCACGCAGCGCCTCACAGAGGGGGGCGCTGGACTGGTAGAGTCGGGTGAAGCTCAGATTCTGACACACACCCTTCAGGGTATGTGCGGCCCGAAAGGCCTCGCCGTAATCCTCGCCTTCCATGGAGCGGCAAAGCAGGTCATAGCTTCCGTCCTCCAGAAACTTGAGGACAAATTTTTGGACCAGCCGCTCGCTGCGGAGCCGGCCGGTGACGCTCTCGTAATCGCCGCCCAGGGCGGCATAGCATTCTTGCAAGGTCATTTGTCCTCGTCTCCTTTTTCTGCTTTTTGAAGTCCGCTGTCGATGGGGGAGATGGCGGACTGCGTTTCTTCATCAGCCATGGACTCATTGTAAAACACATATTTGGCGCCCTTGCCCCGCTGGCCCCGTTTGATGGTGTACAGGGCCTGGTCGGCCGCATTGAAAAGGTCACTGTACCGGATCCCGACGTCCTCCGTCTTTGCAACGCCCATGCTGAGTGAGATGGTAAAGTCGCCGAAGGGGCCGCACAGAGAGTTGTAGATCCGGCGGATAATGGGCTCCAGAGGATTTTTGTACTCCATAAAAATGAGGAACTCATCTCCGCCTACGCGCGCCACAATGTCACCGCCGCGGATGCTCTTGCGAAGCTTGTCGGCCAGGTATTTCAAGAGCTCATCGCCGAAGAGGTGGCCGTAAGTATCATTGGCATGTTTGAAAAGGTCCAGATCGAAGATGACCAGGGCATATCTGCCGTGCGGCCGCTCGTTGAGACGCACTTCGATCTGCTTTTTTGCGCTGGTGTGGTTCAAAAGGCCGGTGAGGGAATCGCTGGAGGCTTGCCGTTCCAAATCATCCAGCTTCATCCGGTCGTCATGGATGTCGGTGGCCTTGCCGATGGCTCCCATGTAGCGGGGGGGCTCGTCAGCCGACCAGGTGGCCCGGGCGACGATTCGGTGCCAGCGCTCCTCGCCGTTCACATTCAACAGGCAGTCGCAGGTGACCACCGGCTGCCCCGGGGAGGTGGAGCGGAGCATATCGGAAAGGCGCATAACAGCTTCCGGCTTGGACATGGACAGAACGCCGGGATCGTGAAGGGGGTCCTTGATGACCTCGGGAAATCCCAGCTTCTTTGCGCCGAAAGCAGAAAACGTTACCTGAAGCGGGCTCATGGTGAACTCAAACTGAATTTCGTCCGAGAGGGCGGCAAAAAAGTCGTGCTTGACCCGCTCATGCTCCCAAAGCTGCAAGGTGCGCTTTGACACCGACAGATTCTCGTGCTGAAGGATCTCCGCGGTGATCGACAGTGCATTTTGACGGCTGTCTTCCGTGGCCATGTCTTGGCTCACTTCCTTCTGTATGACCTCGCTGAGTTCAGAGAGACATTCCAGCAGGAGGGGGTTAAAAGCGCCGCACTGTCCGTCCAAAATCATTTGAATGGCCTCCTCGTGGGGAATGGCCTTCTTGTAGACCCGGTCACTGGTGAGAGCGTCGTAAACGTCAGCCAGGGCCACGGTTTGGGCGGAAATGGGGATCTCATCCCCTTTAAGACCGTCTGGGTAGCCCCGGCCGTCATACCGTTCGTGGTGCCAGTGGCAGATCTGATGAGAGATCTGGACCAGCGGTTTGTCCCGGTAATCGGGCAGCTTCTCCAGCATCTCGGCCCCCACAGTGGTGTGGGTTTTCATGATTTCGAACTCCTCCATGGTCAGCTTGCCCGGCTTGTTGAGAATCTCCTCAGGGATGGAGATCTTGCCGATATCGTGCATGGCGGAGGCGGTGGCGATGGTGGAGATATCGGTTTGAGAAAAGTGGTAGCCGCAGTTTTTGCGGTCCAACTGTTCCAGCAAAAGCACGGTCAGATTCCGGACATGGCGCACATGAAGTCCGCTTTCGGAATTCCGGAATTCCACGATATGGCTCAATATCTCGATCATCATGTTGCTCTGCTGCTCCCGCTCAAACATTTGGGAGACAACCAGATTCATAAGCCGCTTTTGCTTGGCGTAGAGAAGGATGGTATTCACCACCCGCTTATGTACGATAAGGGCGTCAAAGGGCCGGGTGATAAAGTCGGTGGCTCCCAGCTCGTAGGCCCGCTCCACCTGGGCCACGCCGCTTTCGGCGGAGATCATGATGACAGGGATGTCCTCGATCCAGTGGTTCTGGTTCATCGCGGTGAGGACGCCGAACCCGTCCATCTCGGGCATGACGATGTCCAGTAGGATAAGGGACAGTTCGGTGCCCTGAGACCCGATGACGGAGACGGCTTCCACGCCGTTTTCCGCCTCCACGATATCGTACTCGTCCCCCAGCATATCCGCCAGGATGGCCCGGTTCATCTCCGAATCGTCGGCGATCAGTATTTTAGATCTCTGGTTTTCCGGCTTTTCCATAGCCTCACGTCCTTTTTGCTTCTGTTACAGTTGTGTGACATTTTGGGCTGGATACACCAAAACATGCAACACAGCTCCCCGAAACGACTACTTATGGATTGGGCTCCAGGGGCTGCACAATGGCGTGGAGCTGAGCGGGGGAGTGGGGATACTGCCGGGTGAAGGATTTCAAAATACGGTCACAGACCATGCAGCTATTCTCGTAGTTGGCCTGAGGCAGCAGGAAGACAAACTGAGATACGCTGCACCGGGCGGCTACGTCGCCCTTTCGGAGACCGGCGCAGATAAGTTCCTGAAGGTTTTCCACCACCCGGTCCAGGCTGCGGCGGGGAAGCTCCTTGCCGTCGGGGCCGGAGATGGAGAGCAGGGCCAGGTGGACGGCATCGCCGCTCCGGGCCACCGCCCGGGCGAAGCACTGGTAGATGGCCTTGAAAACATCATAATCACAAAGCAGTGCGCCGCTGCCGCTGTTTGTCTCCCGAAGCTGCTCCAGAATAACGCCGGAAGAAACAGTGTGGTCATTGACGGTGCGAATGGCCTCCCGATAGAGGGACAACATCTCATCGGAGGGCATGACCCCAAACTGTGTCAACAGAAGCTCGCTCATATCCTCATAGACCTTGACGGCAGAGTTTTGCTCCCCCAGCTGGATCTGGGCATTCATTAAATACCGATAGAGCTCCTCCATGTAAGGATCCTGCCCAAGGACCCCGCGGCAGAGGGAGATGATGTCCTGCCAGCGCCGCTGCTTTTCCAGTAGGGACAGGGTTTCCAGGGCCATCTGGATGTAAAGGTTGTGGTAGTGGGCGGCAATGGGGACCACCCAAGGCTCGGCGGACAGCTTGGAGAGGAATTCCCCTTGGTAAACATTCAGGGCTTCCAGCCAAAAATTCAGCCGTTCGGCAGGCGCCTTGGTCTGAATACCAGCCTGATAGAGCGCGTCAAAGCGGTCAATATCCAGGTTCAGGGGGATATCGGTATTCCAGGCGTAAGTGCCTTCCCGCCGGAGTATCAAAGTCCGCCCGGCCCTTTCGTCCAACTGGCTGAGAGCCGTCCGGGCCCGGTGAAACATGGTTTTCAGTGCGTTGGCGGGGTTGGAGCTGCGACCGTCTTCTCCCCAAAGGAGGGAGATCAATTCTTCTGGTGGAATGGGGCGGCTGCGGTAGTAGATCATATAGGCAAGCAAAAGCCAGACCTTCCGGGTCCGGTTGTCGCTGTCGTTGATCTCAGCGGAACCCAGCTGAATGGAGAATTCCCCCAGAAAATTGATGTTGATAGGTGTGGCTGTCTTTTCTGTCACGAAGATTTCCCCCTTACAAAACCAAAATCCGTATTTTTATATTCATCATAAAATATATCACAAATCATTTTCATTTGCAAATTGAAACTACGGGGAAAAGTCGTATGTTACAAAACAAAATAAAAAAAGAAAATTTTTTTCAAAAAAGTACTTCCATTTCCCGGAGCAATGTGTTATACTGATGGCGAAACCGGAAGAGAAGACTGGTATGAAATACGTCAAAACTTATATTATTCACTCCGACAAGATGATGATAGAGGTGTGAAATATGAAAAAAATCAAACAAATTTTACCGTTTGCGCTTGCGCTGGCCTTGCTGGCCGGATGCGCTGCGGGAGCAGCGGTTCCGGAGGACCCTATTTTTGCGGAGCAAGTAGAACTGGAGGAGGTAGAGCTGGAGGCGGAGGCCGTGGCTTTGGCTGATGTACCGGCTCTCCACGACCTGCTGGTGCCTGTAGCTTCGGGGACGCAGGTGAAGAAGAGCGCAAAGGCCCAGATCGACTATTCCAATATCACTGACGGCTATGTGATGGCCCAGTACACCACCGCTACCGAGAACCGGGTGAAGGTAAAGATCGTGAGTCCTTCTGACAACAACGACTATTACCAGTACAATCTGACCCCGGGAGTATGGACCGCATTCCCTTTGTCTGACGGCAATGGGGAGTATAAGGTGTCTGTTCTGGAGCTGAACCCCGCCACCGGAAAGTATGCAGTTCTGGTTTCTGTAACGGTTAATGTGACGCTGAAAGACGAGTTTGCGCCCTTTGTCCGGCCAAACCAATATGTGGATTATGCCGGCCAGACCAATACCATCGCAAAGGCGGAGGAGCTCATCGGAAACGAAACGGATACGCTGAAGAAAGTGGAGAAGGTCTATAAGTATGTGGTGGAAAATCTGACCTATGACAAGGAGAAGGCTGCTACTGTCCAATCTGGCTATCTCCCTGTGCTGGACACTGTACTGGCGGAGAAAAAAGGGATCTGCTTCGATTATGCCGCACTCATGGTGGGGATGCTTCGCTCTCAGGGGGTCCCTTGCAAATTGGTGGTAGGTTACGCCGGAACCGCCTACCACGCCTGGGTCAATGTCTGGAGCGAGGAGACCGGGTGGGTCACCGCCGCCATCTACTTTGACGGCACTACCTGGCAGCGGATGGACCCCACCTTTGCTTCCTCCTCCAACAGCAGCGACGCCATCATGAAGTATATCGGCGACGGCTCCAACTACTCTGTGAAGTACCTTTATTAAAAGCCTATGTGGCGGAATTCTTTTCTCCGGCCACAAGATATGGAAAAAACTCTTTACGAATGACCCCAAATGGGTTAAAATGGACTTGCGGTTTTTGCCGCAAGTCCATTTTTAAGTTGATGTGGGGGATCATATGAGAAAAATACTGTCCAATCAGGAGATTTCCTCCCTCTGTTTGGAGCTTTCCATGCTGCTCCATGCCGGTGTGATGGTGGGAGACGCGCTGACTTTGCTCAGTGAGGAAAGTGATAAAGAATACCGGGATATGCTTGAGACTATGGCCCGGAAGGTGGACGACGGTGCTTCCCTGGCTTCTGTGCTGCGGGACACCGGCCGGTTCCCCGTCTATGTCTGCGGCCTTGTGGAGGTGGGCGAAACTGCGGGCCGGACCGAAGAAGCCCTGGCCGCCCTGGCCGCCTACTACGAAAGCCGGGTCCGTACTGACCGCCGGACTAAGAGCGCCCTTCTGTACCCTGCGGTGATGCTGGTTTTGATGCTGGTGGTCATCGGTGTGCTTTTGGTGAAGGTGCTGCCCATTTTTGACGGCGTCTATACCTCTCTGGGCGGACGGCTCACCGGTGTGGCTGGTGGTCTGCTTTTGCTGGGCCGGGGGCTCAGCACTGTTATGCCTGTGCTGTGGGGAGTCCTCATTCTGGCGGTCCTGTTTTTGGTGGGCTTCACTGCTGCCGATGGTTTCCGGGAAAAGGTCATGGTCTTCTGGCGGAAGTGCTTTGGTGATAAGGGCGTCAGCCGGAAGCTGAACGACGCCCGTCTGGCCCAGGCCCTTGCCATGGGGATGGCCAGCGGCCTTTTGATTGAGGAAGCTCTGGCACTTAGCGTCGGTCTTCTGGAGGATGCTCCCGGGGCCAAGGCCCGGTGCGTGGATTGCCAGAGCCGGATGGAGAACGGCTCTGCTATGGGGGAGGCTATGAAGGGCAGCGGCCTGTTCCCGGCCAGCGCCTGCCGGCTTCTGGAGCTTGGCCAGCGCAGCGGCTCCGCAGACACCACTATGGCCAAGATCGCGGTTGATCTGGAGGAGGAGGGCGAAGCTGCCCTGGAGGAAGTGGTGAGCCGTGTGGAGCCGGCGTTGGTCCTGGTCTGCTCGGTACTGGTAGGTCTTATTCTCCTCTCGGTGATGCTGCCGCTCATGAACATCATGTCGGCCATCGGGTAATGCCATGAAAAGAAGAAAATCGCCTTGGGCCAGTGCACTCCAAAGCCTCTTGATGCCGGTGGCGGCTCTGGCTCTACTGCTCTGTTTTACGATTGCCATCGGCAACATGGAGGATGGACGGAATGCTGAAAGCCTTCGCCAGCTGGAAGAGGCCATTCACCGCAGTTGTATAGCCTGCTATGCCACTGAAGGGATTTACCCTCCTGATATTGCCTACTTGCAGGACCGCTACGGTCTTCAGGTAGATGAGGAGCATTACATTGTGCATTACGAAATTTTTGCGCCCAACATGATGCCTGACGTCACAGTATTGGAAAAGTAAAACATGAAAAAGAAAGCCGATGCTATAAAACATCATATGGATACCTTGGCGGCACTGCTGCTGTTCGGGGTTTTTGCGGTGTGCGTGCTGGCGGTCCTGCTGACCGGCGCGGACGCCTATCGGCGGCTGACGGAGCGGGACCGGGAGGCCTATGACCGCCGCTCCTGCGTCCAGTACATCGCCACCCGAGTCCGCCAGTCCGATGCCGCCGGAGGCATTGGGGTGGAGCCCTTCGGCGACACCACGGCCCTGGTGCTTGGAGAGGGCGATTTTGTCACCCGTGTATACTGCTATGAGGGCTATATTATGGAGCTGTACTGTGCCGCCGGTGACACGGAGCTGACCCCCCGGGATGGGGAACGGGTCATGGAGGCCGACTCCATGGATGCCTACCTGACGGACGGGCTTTTACAGATCATAGTGGTGGATCCCAACTATCAGTATGACTCCATGGTCCTGTCCCTGCGCAGCGGAGAGGGGGGAGCGGCATGAAAAGCAAAGCGCCCCTTTCCTTGATGGAACAGATGGTGATGCTGCTGGTATTCGCCCTGGCCGCCGCCCTGTGCCTCCAGACTTTTGTAAAAAGTGACCGGATCTCCCGGGAGAGTGAAGCTCGGGACCGGGCGGCATTGCTGTGCCAGTCGGTGGCCGAGGCCGTCCGCCATAACGGCGGGGACCTGGAGGCAGCCATGACCCAGGTCAATGGGCGTGAACCCTTCCAGCGGGAGGGGTTCGGCTGGTTCGCGGGCTATGATGAAAGCTGGGTGCTTCTGGACGAGGGAACTGTGGACAGACCTCAGCACAGCAGCTATACCCTCCGGATCATGGAGCTGGACAGCGGCCTGGAGGGCCTGGGTAAAGCCAATGTGGAAGCTTTTGCCTGGAACGGCGGGACCATGGAGTCTCTCTTTGCCATTGAAGTCTCCTGGCAGAAGGGGGTGGGCGGTCATGGCTAAAAAGGACAAAGGTTCCTTCGCCCCTCCGGCCCTGGGAGGCATCTCCCTGTTGGTGGTCTTCGCAGTCCTCTGTCTGACGGTATTTGCCCTTCTGAGCCTCAGTACCGTCCGGGCTGATGAACGGCTCAGCGACGCTTCTGCCCAGGCGGTGAAGAACTATTATGCCGCCGACTGCAAGGCCCAGGAGCTCCTGGCCCGGCTCCGGTTCGGGGAGACTCCGGAGGAGGTCTGGACTGACGGTAGTCTCTGTGGCTATACGATACCCATTTCGGATACCCAAGAGCTTCAAGTGGAGGTGGAGATCCGGACCACGAACGATTATACCATCCTCCGCTGGCAGGCAGTGCCCATTGGGGAGTGGGGGTTGGATGAGGGTCTGGACCTTTGGGACGGCGAAACACTTTTTTAAGAGAGAACAACGATACTTTTTAGAGAGAAGGAACCTGATATGGCACAACTTCTGGATTATTTGAAGCAAGCGGTGGCGGACGGTGCCTCTGACCTTTTCATCGTTGCCGGCGGTCCGGTGAGCGAGAAGCTGGATAAGCGGCTGCGGCCCATCAGTGGGGAGAGGGTCTATCCGCAGGAGACCAGCCAGCTCATCGCTGAGCTTTACGGCCAGGCCGGCCGGCCTATGGAGCCGTTCCTGAAGCGGGGGGATGATGACTTTTCCTTTTCAGTGCCCGGTCTGGCCCGGTTCCGGGTGAATGCTTACCGTCAGCGGGGCTCTTTGGCTGCGGTGGTCCGGGTGGTGGCCTTTGATATTCCCGACTATCTGGAGCTGGGGATCCCCAGCGACGTGCTGGATCTGGCTGACGTACAGCACGGTATGATCCTGGTCACCGGCACGGCGGGCAGCGGAAAATCTACCACCCAGGCCTGTATCATCGACCGGATCAACCGGACGAGGGAGTGCCACATCATCACCCTGGAGGATCCCATTGAATACCTCCACCGGAACCAGCGAAGCATTGTCTCCCAGCGTGAGATTGCCATTGATACCGAGGGGCACCTTTCCGCTCTTCGGGCCTGTCTCCGCCAGGCCCCGGATGTGATCCTTCTGGGGGAGATGCGGGATCATGAGACCATCCGTACCGCCATGACCGCTGCCGAGACGGGCCATTTGCTCATCGCCACCCTTCACACCAAGGGAACGGTGAACACCATCGACCGGATCGTGGATTCCTTCCCCAGCGCCCAGCAGGGCCAGGTCCGGGTGCAGCTGAGTATGGTGCTTCATACAGTGGTGTCCCAGCAGCTTCTGCCCAGCACCAGCGGCGGACTGGTGCCCGCCTTTGAGATCATGCATATGAACAGTGCCATCCGCAGCATGATCCGGGAGAGCAAAACCCACCAGATCGACTCCGCCATTGTGGCCGGCAGCGGTGAGGGCATGATCACGATGGAGCAGTCCATCCTGAACCTGTACCGGGCGGGGGAGATCACTGCGGAAACCGCCCTCAGTTACTCCGACAACCCGGATCAGCTTCGGCGCCATATGCGGTAATGTACAAGCTGCACAAAAATGAAACGAAAAATTTATGAAAAATCACAACAAGCTTTTGAAAGAAAAAGTGGAAAATGTAACCGGTTTTGTAACCGACGTATGTTATAATAGCTTATAACCGCCGCACAAAGTGCCGATTATAGCTATTGCAACAATAGCAAAACCAGCTACGCTGGTTTTGCCGCGAAAGCGGCGCAAGTTGCTTTGCAACTTGTAGCTATGTTATAATAGGCGCAGAATATAAGAAGGGAGGCGGCTGAGATGCAGGAACGGATCCGTGGAAACGAATACCGCACCACAGTGGTCTGTGTGGATTCCTATCACCGGGGTATTCCGGTGGGGCGCTTTTATAATCCCAGCTGCAAGGAAGGAAAAAGCTTTGAGAGCTTAAGTCAGCTTCTTGTCAGAATGGAGGACATGCTGGACGACATGAAGTTCCCCCAGTCCTTCACAATGGCCAGGACCTTCGGTTCCTCTGTCTCCATTGGGACTGAGGGGACCTCCGGACAGGGTCAGAAGCAGAGCGGGCAGTTGGCTACCTTCGCGGTGCGGGTCCTTTTCCGGCAGAACGCCAGCTGGCAGGGTGAGGTCACCTGGCTGGAAGGCAAGCGGGAGGAGAGCTTCCGCAGCGTGCTGGAGTTGATCCTGTTGATGGACGGCGCCTTGCAGGAGAGCATGGGGACCAACTGAGAAAGAAACCGAGAAAGGCCCGGACTTGCGTCCGGGCCTTTGTTTGTAACAAATAGAAGTGAGAACGGAACGAGACAAGCCTCGTTTGCATTTTTCCTCCTGCTGTGCTATCATGTCAGTGTAGAAAATGGAACAATAGGAGTGACCTGCCCCATGTTGGAAACTTGGACTCTGACTATTCCGGCGCTCACCGGAGATACCCCCCGCCGGGCCTATTGCTATGTGCCTGATTTCTGGAAGGAGAATCAAAACCTCCGCTACCCGGTCCTCTATATGTTCGACGGGCACAACCTGTTTTTCGATGACCACGCCACCTACGGAAAAAGCTGGGGCATGGGGGAGTACCTGGAGGAGAACGGGATCCCCCTCATGGTGGCGGCGGTGGAGTGCAACCACAGCCCCGACGGCGGCCGGCTGAAGGAATACTGCCCCTTTACCTGCGACCTGCCTACCTTCGGCCATATTCGGGGCCGGGGTAAGACCACCATGGACTGGATGACGGAGGAGTTCAAGCCCCTCATCGACCGGGAGTTCCCCACCCTGCCTGACCGGAAGCACACCTTCATCGCAGGAAGCTCCATGGGAGGGCTTATGAGCCTTTACGCCGTGACCCGATACAATAAGGTGTTCTCCCGGGCAGCCGCCCTGTCTCCCTCCATATGGTTCGGCGGGGAGAAGCTGGACAAGATTCTCCGCTCTGCCCGGATCCAGCCCGACACGGTGGTCTATATGGATTACGGCGCCCGGGAGCTGGGCTTTCATCCGGGGACGACGGCCCGGTTCAGTGAGGTGGCCTCCATTTTGCTGGAGCGGAAGGTGGACCTGACCGCCCGGATCGTGCCCAATGGCAACCACAACGAGGCAAGCTGGGAGAAACAGATCCCCTTCTTTATGAACACTCTGCTTTATGAATTGGAATAAAGAACAGCCGGGTCAATGACCCGGCTGTTCTTTCCTTGTTGACTTTTTTGCTTTGCTGTGCTAAACTGTTAAAAACTTTTCCCGAAGGGAAGAAACAGGCCCATGGAGACACAGTATTATAAAGTGTACAGCCCTGCCCTGGGCCGGGACATGGAGTGCAAGCGCTACGGCCACGCCGGCCGGCCGGTGCTCTACATCCCCTGTCAGAACGGCCGCTTTTTCGACTTTGAGGATTTCCACATGGCGGACGCCCTGGCCCCCTGGATCGAGTCGGGGCAGATGATGCTCTTTTCCATCGACACCATGGACGCCGAAAGCTGGTCGGACAAGGGGGGCGACCCATATTGGCGCATCCGCCGGTATGAGCAGTGGATCGACTACATCACCCGGGAGATGGTGCCCTTCATCCGGGCGGAGGCCAATGGACACAACGGCTGGGAGGGGTATCCCGGCATCATCGCCTTCGGCTGCAGCCTGGGGGCTACCCACGCCGCAAACCTCTATCTCCGCTTTCCTGACCTCTTTGACGGTCTGCTGGCCCTCAGCGGGGTCTATACGGTGGACTTCGGTTTTGACGGCTACATGGACGAGGCGGCCTACCGAAATTCCCCCGTCCATTATCTGGCGGACATGCCGGCGGACCATCCTTTCATCGGACAGTACAACGCCCACCGGGGAGTCATCTGCGTGGGACAGGGGGACTGGGAGCTCCCCGAGACCACCTTCCGTATGGCGGAGATCTGCCGGGAGAAGGGCATCGGGCTCTGGGTGGATATCTGGGGCTATGACGTGAAGCATGACTGGGACTGGTGGTACAAGCAGGCGGCCTACTTTGTGCCCTATCTGTTGGGGCAATGCTGACAGAGAAAGAAGCGGTAAAATGAAAAACGTGGTTTTTATTTCCCCCAATTTTCCCACCAATTACTGGCAGTTCTGCCGGGAATTGAAAAACAACGGCATGAACGTGCTGGGCATTGGGGACGCCCCCTATGATAAGCTGATGCCTGAGCTGCGGGACAGCCTCACCGAGTACTACAAGGTGGACACCCTGGAGGACTACGACCAGGTTTACCGGGCGGTGGGTTACTTTATTTTCCGCTACGGCCGCATCGACTGGCTGGAGTCCAACAACGAGTACTGGCTGGAGCGGGACGCCCGGCTGCGCACCGATTTCCATATCACTTCCGGCTTCCAGACGGAGGACATGCCCCGGATCAAGTACAAGTCCCGGATGAAGGAGTATTATGAGAAGGTGGGCATCCCCACCGCCCGGTATCACCTGGTGGACGACGAGGCGGGCTGCAAGGCCTTTATCAAGGAGGTGGGCTTCCCCGTGGTGGTGAAGCCGGACAACGGGGTGGGCGCCTCCCATACATACAAGCTCTCCAGCGACGGGGAGCTGAAGGATTTTCTGGAAAACAAGCGGGAGCTGGAGATATCCTACATTATGGAGGAATTCGTCCACGCCGAGGTGAACTCCTACGACGCCATCATCGACTCCCGGGGGGAGCCCATGTTCGAGACGGGCAACGTGACCCCCATGTCCATCATGGATATCGTCAACGAGGAGGATAACTCCATCTACTACATCGTCAAGGACCTGCCCGCCGATACCCGGAAGGCAGGCCGGGCTGCGGTGAAGAGTTTTGGGGTAAAGAGCCGCTTCGTCCATTTTGAGTTCTTCCGCCTGACCCAAGACCAGGAGGGCATGGGCAAGAAGGGGGATGTGGTGGCCCTGGAGGTCAATATGCGCCCTTGCGGCGGGTTCAGCCCCGACATGATGAACTTTGCCAACGCCACCAATGTGTATAAGATCTGGGCGGATATGATCGCCTTTGACTGCTCCACTATGCCTGATGGGGAGCACGCCTACTGCGCCTATGCCGGCCGCCGGGATGGGAAGGACTTTGTCCTGTCTCACAAGGAATTGCTGGAGAAGTACGCCGGCCAGCTCCGGATGGTGGAGCGGATCCCCGACGCCCTGGCGGGGGCCATGGCCAACCAGATGTATGTGGCGGTCTTCCCCACCAAGAAGGCCATGGACCAATTCTATAAGGACGTTTTGAAGTGCCGCTGAAAAAAGAGGGCCGAGGTAGTAACCTCGGCCCTCTTTTTTCCTTATATTACAGCACGATCTTTTTCCATTTTCCGGTGCCGTAGCGAAGCCGGACCAGGGTAGTGCGGGTGATCTGGTCCATGGCGATGGCATACCAGGCGCCCATCAATCCCAGGTCAAGCATATTGATGGTGACATAGGCGATGAGGGGACGCATGATAAGCACACCCATCATGGTGATCACAGCAGTCACCTTTGTGTCGCCTGCGCCCCGAAGGGAGCCGGACAGTATGAACTGGGGTGTCTGGATGGGCTGCATGATACCCAACAAGATCATCACGGGGACAGAGGCTTCCAAAACGGCAGATGTATCGCTGTACAAAGCTACCACATATTTGCCGAAGAAGGCAAAGAAGAGTCCCAATGCAAGGGAGATCCACATGCCCAACCGGCTGCATCGCCGGGAATAATGTTCGGCCATGTCAGGACGGCGTTTGCCCAGGGATTGGCCCACCAGGCTGGTGGAGCTGACGGCCATGGCCTGGCCCAGATTGAAGGTGAGGGACTGAATGTTCATACAGACCTGATGGGTGGTGAAGGAAATATCACCCAGGGAGGCCACCTGACGGGAGAAGAGGATGATGCCCACCCGCATGACGAACTGCTCCGCCAGGGAGGGGATACCCACCTTGACGATCCGGCCGATGATGACCTTGTCCAGCTTGAAGCCACGGAAAAAGTCGGTGAGGAGGACCTTAAAATAGTATTTGCCGGTGCCTACGGCCCAGAGGGCGATGAGCAGGGCCACGGTCTGGCCGATAACGGTGGCGATGGAGGCACCCACCACGCCCATGGCGGGGAAGCCGAAGTGCCCGTTGATCAGCAGGTAGTTGCCGCAGACATTGATCAGGTTTGCGGTCAGGTTATAGACCATAGGCAGCTTGGAGTTGCCAGAGCCCCGAAGGGCGGCGGTGAAGGTGGTGGTGATGCCCATGGTGAGGAAGCCCGCCATCTGGATCTTCAGATAGGAGGTGCTCATAGCCAGAATGTTGTCATTGAGGCCGGAGTTTGCCATGAACCGCACCAGTGGTTCTGCAAAGGCAAAACCCACCACCGAGCCGAAAATACAGACGGCCAGCGAGATGACAAGACCCTGCCGGAGGGTATCATTGGCTTTTTCGTGATCCCCTTCGCCCCGGGCCCGGGCCACGGCGGCAGTAACGCCCACGTTGAGGGCGATCAAGAGGGAGAGAAAAATAAATTTGGGCTGGTTGGAAAGGCTCACCGCCGAGATGGCATCGTCGCCATAAAGGGGGATGGAGCCCACCATGATCATGTCGGCCATGGACACCAGGCTGGTGAGCAGCAGCTCCACCAGGGAGGGCCAGGCAATACGCATTACATCCCGGTACAGTACCGAATCCCGGCAGCCCTCGGGAAGAATCTTGCGCTCTTTGCGGCTTTTCTTTTCCTCAGCCTGGATGAATGCCTCATCCCCCTTGGGAAGCTCGTCCAGGTAGGTCTTTACCATCTTTCTTTCTTGACTTCCAGTTTTACTCATTCTTCTTCGTTACCTTTCTGCTCTGTTTCGTCATTCGTTTTCTTCATCTATTCTCACTTCATCACTGCGGGGAAAAACGTCTCCTTCCCTTTGTAAATAGATGTAACGTCAACCATTATACACCTTTGCCGGCGGCAATGCAAGTGGCCGGGAAAAGAAAGTTAGCCGCCTTACAAATACCGGCCTGTGAGGCTGTCCTTGCAGGCCCGAACCGACTTTACTGTCCCGGCGGCCACCACCCGGCCGCCCTGGTCCCCGCCGCCGGGGCCCATGTCGATGATATAGTCGGCGTTGCGGATCACGTCTAGATCGTGCTCAATGACGATGACGGTGGCGCCGCTGTCCATGAGGGTCTGGAAGACTTCCAGCAGGGTGCGCACATCCAGGGGGTGAAGCCCGATGGTGGGCTCGTCAAAGATGAACACGGAATCCGATTGGGCCCTGCCCATCTCGCTGGCCAGCTTGAGCCGCTGGGCCTCTCCGCCGGAGAGGCTGGGAGTCTCCTCTCCTAAGGTCAGGTAGCCCAGCCCCAGGTCCTTCAGCACCTGGAGCCGCTGACGGACCAGCTTCAGATCTTCACAGGCGGTAAGGGCGGTATTTACATCCAGGTCCATGAGCTGGGGAAGGGAGTATGCCTCGCCCGCCTTGCTCCGGTATTTGATCCGCCGGGCCTCCTTGCCGTAGCGGGAGCCCTGGCAGTCGGGGCAGGGGATCTCGATGTCGGGGAGGAACTGCACGTCCAGGCTGATGGTGCCCGTGCCATCGCAGACGGGACAGCGGAGGGAGCCGGTGTTGTAGGAGAAGTCTCCGGCCTTATAGCCCAGCTCCTTGGCGCCGGCCGAGCGGGCAAAGGCCTTCCGCAGCTCGTCGTGGATGTTGGCGTAGGTGGCCACGGTGGAGCGGACATTGATGCCGATGGGGGTGGCGTCGATGAGCTTCACCTGCCGGATGCCGGGGGCGTCCACCGCCCGGACGTGGCCGGGCAGAGGCCGTCCGGCTATGGCGGCTTCCAGGCCGGGGACCAGGCTCTCCAGCACCAGGGTGGTCTTGCCCGAACCCGAGACCCCGGTGACCACCGTGAGCCGGCCCTTGGGGATGTCCACCTCCAAAGGCTTCACCGTGTGGATGGCCCCAGTGGAGAGGTGAAGGGTCCCCCCGGCAAAGAGGCTTTCCTCCGGGTGGGTGGCCCGAATTCGGGCTTCCGCCTTGCCCGAGAGGAAGGGGCCGATCATGGAGGCAGGGTCAGCCTCGATTGCGGGGATGGTGCCCTGGGCCAGCACATGGCCGCCCCCGGCCCCCGCCTCGGGACCCATCTCAATGA
The DNA here is from genome assembly GCA_022800215.1 of Oscillospiraceae bacterium. GTDB lineage: Bacteria > Bacillota > Clostridia > Oscillospirales > Oscillospiraceae > Vermiculatibacterium. Next base: position 116,119 of record JAAWPV010000002.1, read on the forward strand.
CCCAGTCAGCCTCAGAGAGGATCTGGGGGTCATGGTCCACTAGGATCACCGAGTTGCCGTCGGCAATGAGGTCGTGCATCACGCCGTTGAGTCCTACAATGTTGGAAGGATGGAGGCCGATGGAGGGCTCGTCCAGCACATAGAGGACCCCGGTGGTCCGGTTTCGGACCGCCCGGGCAAGCTGCATCCGCTGCCGCTCTCCGGTGGAGAGCGTGGCGGCGGAGCGGTCCAGGGACAGGTAGCCCAAGCCCAGGTCCATAAGCCGCCGGGCGGCCAGCCGGAAAGAATCGCAGATGCTCTCGGCCATGGGGCGCATCTCCTGGGGGAGGGAGGCGGGAACGCCGTTGACCCACGCCAGCAGCTCGGTAAGGGGTATGGTGCAGGCCTCAGCTAAGGAGAGCCCCCGGAGCCGGGGAGCCCGGGCGGCCTCAGAGAGCCGGGTGCCGCCGCAGTCAGGGCACACATCCTGCTTCAAAAACTTCTCCACCCGTTTCATGCCCTTCTCGTCCTTTACCTTGGCGAGGGCGTTTTCCACGGTGTAGATGGCGTTATAGTAGGTAAAGTCGATCTCGGCCACCTCTTCGGTGGTCTTGGCCTTGAAAAGGATATGCTTTTTCTCTGCCGGGCCGTGGTAGACAATATCCTTCTCCTCCGGGGTCAACTGGGAGAAGGGGATATCGGTGCGGACGCCCATAGCCCGGCATACGTCGGTCATGAGAGCCCACATAAGGGTCCGCCAGGGAGCCACCGCCCCCTGGTCGATGGAAAGGCTTTCGTCGGGCACCAGGGAGGCAAGGTCCACCGTCCGCACGGTGCCGGTTCCTCCGCAGGTAGGGCAGGCCCCCTGACTGTTGAAGGCCAGCTCCTCGGCGGAGGGGGCGAAAAACCGCTCCCCGCACTCTGGGCAGACAAGCTCCTGCCCCGCCGCCACGGCGAAGGAAGGGGGGACGTAATGCCCGTTGGGGCAGCGGTGGCTTGCCAACCGGGAAAACATGAGCCGCAGGCTGCTCAAAAGCTCCGTTCCCGTGCCGAAGGTGCTGCGGATGCCGGGGACGCCGGGCCGCTGGTGGAGGGCCAGGGAGGCGGGGACATACAGGACCTCGTCCACCTGGGCCTTCTCCGCCTGGGTCATCCGCCGCCGGGTGTAGGTGGACAGGGAGTCCAGATACCGCCGTGAGCCCTCGGCATAGAGGACCCCCAGGGCCAGGGAGGATTTGCCTGAGCCGGACACCCCCGCGATGGCCACGATCTGGTTGAGGGGCACATCCACATCCACGTTTTTCAGATTGTGGACCCGGGCGCCCCGAACCTCAATGTGGTCGGGCGCATGAGAGAATTCCTGCTTCATAGTCTGGAAACTCCTTTCTCTGCTTCGGGCAAGGCCCGAAAGTTTATACTGCGGTGTTTTTTTGAGTCGGTGGTTCTGACCGGATTCGAACCGACGACCCCCACAATGCGAATGTGATGCGCTCCCGGTTTGTGCAGATAGCAGGCGCTCAAAATCCATACTCCTCCGTATGGGATGTTTGTTTTCTTGTGATACCGTGAATGGAGGCTGTAGATAAGGAAGAGAAGGTAAGGTCTTGAGCAGGAAAACAGGAGAAAACGCATTGGAAACTTTGGTTGAGAAAATTGCGGTCTCATGCTACAATAATAAAAAATAAAAAAATGGAGGGAGAAATGTGAAGACAGGGTTTACCCTACGGGAATTGGAGTGCTTTTTGACCATTGCCAAAGAGAAAAATTATACCCGGGCAGCCGAAAAGCTGTATACCAGTCAGCCGGCTCTGAGCCGCACAGTAACCCGAATGGAAGGAGAGATCGGGACCCTGCTGTTTATTCGGAAAAACCGACGTGTGGAGCTGACCCCTGCCGGAGAGATTCTCCTTCGCCACGCTCAGCGTATCATGCAGGAGTATGAGTGGTTGGGAAAAGAGTTGGAAACACAGTTTTCCGGGCAGGAAAATCCGCTTCGGATAGCCTATCTGGGAGATGGAATGCTTGCTGTTTTGATGAAACTCATCGCGTCTTTTTGCCGGCGGTATCCTGAGCAGGTCGTCACCTCTGTCCGTGCCCCGGAGTTGAAGGCGGTTCAGGAGGGGCTGGCGGATGCGGCGCTGTTGTACTTTCCTACGGGGGAGCGACCGGATTGGGCAGAGTCTATGACCTTATATTCTGTTGGGCTGTCGGCCTTTCTTCACAGCGAGCACCAACTGGCAGAGAGGGAGAGCGTTACCCTGGCCGATCTGCGGGGCAGTCAACTGTTGATACCGACCGGACAGTTTCCGATGTTCCAGCAGGAGTATGAAACAAGTTTTTTTGCCATCTCCCGCATTCTGGAGCATTGTGGAATGGATCCTGCCCGGTTTCAGAAGGCCGGAAGCTCCCATACTTTCCAAATGAACATCGTCCAAGAAAATATGGTGGGCATTCTGCCGGATCCATCTTGTTGTATTGCGAATAATCTTGTACACTGCGTTCCTATTCTTGACTGCAGGGAGAGTATGGAACTGGCTGTTGTATGGAAAAAAGGGGATAAGAGTCCTCAACTTGGCAGATTGAGGAAACTTTTGAAGGAACCAGAAGTCGTTGAACAGCTATGGGCTCCCTAACCAGATAGCATAGGTATTGTATTTTGAAAGGCTATCATATCACTTGTGATATGATAGCTTGCTTTTTTAATCGTTTTGGCATTTCCAATTTGAAATGGGGTTTGCTATAATTTTCTACAAGAAACCTCTTTATGCCTTAGCGCTGAAGGCATTTAAGGGGAGAAAAAGAACAGAAAGGAATCAGTGTTATGAAGAAAAAAGTGATTGCGTTTGCCCTTGCTGCCGCCACAGCTTTGAGCCTGGCAGCGTGCGACGGCACGGCCGAAAGCACACCTCCAGCTGAGAACACTCCTGAGGCGGTCGGGAAGATCACCTATGCCGATACCATTGCCTGGGATGGCGAGTATGATGTGGTCGTAGTAGGCTTTGGCGGCGCCGGTTCCGTGGCCTCCATCACTGCTGCTGACGTGGGGGCTTCCGTCCTTCTTACCGAGAAGGCCCCGGAGGGCCATGAGGGAGG